>CAZREK010000036.1:0-12669 GCA_964598965.1 uncultured Bifidobacterium sp.
CGCGGGGCGGCAAGCGCGTCATCTGGCCATCGACGGGTTGGGGTCTCTCCGAGGCCGACGACCCCACCTATCAACAGTTCGCCCCGGTCGACGAGGCGATGAGCGACGCGGAACGCAACCGGCTGCTGTACGTCGCATGCACTCGCGCCATGGACCATCTGGTCGTGTCGTGTCACCGCGGCACCTCGGGCAACGGGTCGGCGGCCTGTGTGCTCGCCGCTGCCAGCGAAGGTGCCACGCACCGCTCGCTGACGCCGACGGCATCGCACCTCGTCGTCACCTCCGAGTCCGGCTCCGAACTGGACTGGGCGCAGGAGGACGTGTGGGCGCAGACGTGGGCCTCCGATCGCGAGCGCGCCGGCCGCCCCGCCGCGCTGGGTGCCACCAGCCTGGCTGCACGCCTGCAAGCCGGTGCCGACGCGGCGACCGCAAAGGATGCCGTCGACCTCGACCTGCCACCGTGGCAGCGCGGCCGCTACGGCACCGCAGTCGGGCGCGCTGTGCACGCGGTGCTGCAGTTCGCCGACCTCACGGATGGGCACGACATTCCCGCGCTCGCTGCGGCGCAGGCGTCGGCGGAGGGTGTGTTCGGCCACGAGCGCACGATCGAACGCCTGGCCCGGTCTGCGCTGCAGGCGCCGATGGTGGCCGCGGGCGCTCGCGGCGAGCACTGGCGCGAGCTGTTCGTGGCCGCACAGGTGGGCGACACGGTCGTGGAGGGTTACGTCGACCTGCTGGTGCGCCATCCCGAGCTGGGGCTGGTGATCGTCGACTACAAGACCGACCAAGTGCCCCCTGGCCCGGACCGCGACGACCGGCTGCGCCGCTACGGCCATCAGTTGGCTGCCTACGGGGTGGCACTGGAAACACTGCTCGGCACACCCATCCACGGCGGGGTTCTCGTGATGTGCAGCGCGAAGGGCGCAGCCGAGGAAGTGCAGATCGTCGGTTGGTCAGAACTGCAGCAGGCGGTGCGTGCGGAGCTGGGTCAGAACCTGTGAGACCGCAGGCGTGCCGGCACGTCGCCGGCCGCTTTCACGAACGACAGCTTCAGCACCACCAGCAAGATCAGCGCGGCGAGCGCCAGCGCCAGCGGCTTCAGGATTGCCCACACCAAATCGCTGGTGTGACCGCGCATCGGTGAGAGCACACCGGTGTCGACGGAGGTGCCGTCGATCAGGATCGTGCGCACCGCGTCCTCGCGAGTGGGGCACTCGGTGTCGGTGTCGTTGAGCCCGATGACCGCGTCGCCGCCGAACAGCAGCGCGGGTTCGCGCACCGTGCTGATCAGTGCGCCGAATTCGTCCGGCCGGACACCGACGATGTACTCCGTGCCGACCACGAGGAAGCGGGCCTCGCTGCCGTACCGGACATCCACCCGCTGCCCCAGCATGTAGCCGTCGAGCGTGCCGGCCAGCAGTGAAGCGACCTCGAAGCGCGCGGCAGTCGGTTGGTCGGGGTCGTCCAGCGTGACGAGCGTGCCCTTGAAGACCGCAGTGGCGGGCGCCGGCCCGGTGCACCCCGGCGGCACCGGCAGCAGCGGGCCGACAGCAGCAGGAACGGTGGGGGGCGCAGTGGAACCGGGGACGGTGGACTCGGGCACGGTGGGTGGCACGGTGCGCGGTTGAGTGGTGGCGCCGGCCGCGGCGCCATGCGCGGCCACGAGCGGCAGCAGCGCCACCCCCGCACACAGCACCAGTACTCGCCGCAGGATCATCGGGGCCACGCTAGTGACCACACGTCGCACCGGGGTGTCAGGTGCGGACCATGCGCACGCGGGCCAACACCACCTCGACGATGCGTCGGGTGCTCTCCCCCAACCAGTACACCGGGTACAGCCGCCGGGGCACGCGCACGTGGCGGCGGTCGCGGGCCACCCCGCGCACGATCTTGCGCGCAAACGCTTGTGGAGTCTTCTTCGGCAGCAGGTGCAGCGTGTTCAGCCGACCGAGCACGCCGTCGAACTCGTTGCGGTCCTCCAACGTGTCCCACATGCGCGTGTCCACCGGCCCTGCGGCGGCCAGCAGCACGTGCACCGGCGTGTCGCGCAACTCCAGCCGCAGCGAGGCGGCGAGGTTGTTGAGGCCGGCCTTGGTGGCGGCGTACACCACGAGGCCGGGGAACCCTGCGCTGCCCGCCAGCGAGGACACGTAGGCCACGCTGCCGCGCCCGCGCTGCAGCATCCCGGGCAGGACGGCACGGGTGAGCATCACCGGAGCCTCCAGGTTCAGGCGCACGGTGTCGCGCAGCACGGCGGGTTCATCTGCGTGCATCCAGGTGTTGGTCTCCAGGCCCGCGTTGTTGATCAACACGTCGATCGGCCCGGCCTCGGCCTCGATGCGCGGCACGAGCGCGTCGACCTGCGTGGCGTCGAGCAGATCGGCGACGAACGCGCGCCCTCCGACCTCGTCCGCCAGCGTGTTCAGCAGGTCGCCGGAGCGGGCGACCAACGACACCTTGGCGCCAGCAGCAGCGAACTGCTTGGCCAACTCCGCACCGATCCCTTTGGACGCGCCGGTGACGACGACGTGAACTCCCCGCAGTTCCATGCGGCGGAGCGTACGACATGTGCACGGATCAGAATGCACCCTCGATGATGGTGACGCGTGCGCCCACCACCGCGGCGACGTCGAAGCGCACGTCCACCAGACCCTGCGGCCGGTATTCGGACAGCCACACAGCCGCGAGCCGTCGCAAGCGGCGCTGCTTCTGCCAGCCGACCGCGCCCTCCGGCCCGCCGAAGTCGGCCGAGGCGCGCGCCTTCACTTCGCAGAACACCAGGCAGCCGTGGCCCATCACGATCAGGTCGATCTCGCCCGCGGCGCACCGCCAGTTGCGCGCCACCACTTCGTAGCCGCGGCGCACGTACCACCGCGCTGCTTCGTTCTCCCCGAATCTGCCTCTCGCCTGTGCGGCGAGGTCTAGATCTCGGCCGCCGGCAGTTCCTCGACGTTGACGTCCTTGAACGTCAGCACCTTCACCTTGGGGACGAAGCGGCTCTTGCGGTACATGTCCCACACCCACGCGTCGGTCAACTCCAGCTCGATCACCGGGCGCGACGATTCACCGGTGACGGTGACATTGACGTCGTTGGCCAGGTAGAAGCGGCGCTCGGTCTCCACGGCGTAGCGGAACATGGCCGCGACGTCCTGGTACTCATGAGCGAGTTGGAGCTCGCGCTCCGCCTCGAAGTTCTCGAGGTCGTCAGAGCTCAACGTGGGTGCTCTTCACACCGAATGAAGGAAGGCGGCGCCTCAGGCGTCGCGCTTTTCCTTGATCTTGGCGGCCTTGCCGACGCGATCGCGCACGTAGTACAGCTTGGCGCGACGCACGTCGCCCTTCTTCAGCACTTCGATCTTCTGCACGGAGGGGGTGTGCACCGGGAAGGTGCGCTCGACGCCCACGCCGTAGCTGAGCTTGCGGACGGTGTAGGTCTCCTGCACGCCGCTGCCCTGGCGGGCGATGACGTTGCCCTGGAACACCTGGACGCGCTCCTTGTTGCCCTCGACCACCTTCACGTGCACCTTGACCTCGTCGCCGGGGCCGAAATCCGGGATGTCCGAGCGGAGGGACTGGCTGTCGACAAAATCGGTGGACTTCATGATGGGGACTCGCTTACAGAACGTGTCGAACAGGGAACGCTCAAGGATAGGTGAGCGACGGGAACTCTTCCAACAGGCGACGGTCGGTTTCCGGCAGCGCTTCCACCCCTCCGGGCAGCAGATCAGGCCGATATTTCAGGGTTCGGTGCAGTGCCTGTGCCCTGCGCCACCGCTCGATACGGGCGTGATCGCCTCCACGCAGCACCTCAGGCACGCCCCAACCACGGAACTCGGCCGGGCGGGTGTAGTGGGGTTCCTCCAGCAGGCCGGCCGCCCCGAAGCTTTCGTTCACCGGGCTGGCGGCGTTGCCCATCGCCCCCGGCAGCAGGCGCACGACCGCCTCGATCACCACGCAGGCGGCCACTTCCCCACCGTTGAGCACGAAGTCGCCCAGGCTGAGTTCGCCGTCCACCAGGTGCTCGCGCACACGGTGGTCGATGCCCTCGTAGCGCCCGCACAACAGGGAGAAGCCACCCGCTTCCGCGAGTTCGTGGGCCATGCTCTGGTCGAAGCGACGCCCGCCAGGGCCCAGCAGGAACAGCGGCCGCGGCGGGTCGGCGGCCTCCACGCTGGCGAACAGCGGCTCGGCCTTCATCACCATGCCCGCGCCACCGCCGAACGGCGAGTCGTCCACCGTGCGATGCACGTCGGAGGTGTGGTCGCGCGGGTCGTGCAGGCGCAGGTCCAGCAGGCCTGACCCGCGAGCCTTCCCCAGCAGACTCTCCGCGCAGAACTGGTCGACGAGCCCGGGGAAGATGGTGAACACGTCGATGCGCATCGATCTGCAAGCCTACGGGCCGTGATCTACCACCTCACCGACCCCGCCACCTGGGCCACCTCGCAGGCCGCCGGCGAACACACCGGCTCCACCCGCGGCGTCACGCTGGCGCAAGAGGGTTACATCCACTGCAGCACCGCCGAGCAATGGCGGGGCGTGCGTGCCAGGTTCTACGCCGACGTCACCGAACTGCTGCTGTTGCACATCGACGAGTCACGATTGACTGCGCCATTGGTGTACGAACAGCTGGGCGACGCCCCCGCAGAGTTCCCCCACGTCTACGGACCCATCCCCGTGAGCGCCGTCGTGCAGGTCGAGCACCTGGAAATCTGATTCTCCCGACCTGCGACGAAGCCGACTAGGGAGGCGGTACTATCCGCTCATGGCCGAGCGCCGTCGCCTCATCACCGCCGCAGACATGGACCGCATGTCGCCGCAGGAGCGAGCCGATGCCATCGACGCGAGCTTGGTCACCAATTGGGAAGATGTCCCCGAACCGTTTCGCTCTGAGGTGCTGGCGACAGCACATGAACTCGGCAGACGGCTTCGGCGCGATGGCTGAACGACACGTTCGCTTCACCGACCAGTTTTTCGACCGGCTCGACGTCCTGCTGCCCTTCGAGCGCGACGAACTCGGCACCCCGTCGGTGACGGACTTCTTGGTGTTGGAGGCCCCACGGCTCCGCGACCGCCTCGCCGCCGACTTCGAAGGATCCACCATGCCAACCGGCGATCCCGAGGTGCGCGTGGCGATCGGGACGGGCACGATCATCCCCTACGTCGCTCTGTTCGCCTACCTTGCTCAGGACGGTGCGGTCGAGGTGTTCTGGCTATCGATCGACCTCACCCCGCTCTGAGGTGGAGCAGACCACCTAGAGGTCGAACAGGCCCTCGGGCGGGTCGATGATCACGCGGCGGGCGTCGCCCGTGCCCTCCACGCTCGTCACGAACACCACCGGCACCAGGCCTCCACCCTCCAGCTCGAGGATGTCGTGGGCCGGGTTGGCCAGCACACCCGTGCAGCGGCCGTACTCGTGGCCATCCACGCCCACCACGAGGGCACCGATCAGGTGGTGCACGTACAGCCCGTCGTCATCAGCGCGCGGCGGCAGCGGCTCGGCGGACACGGTGCGGCCGACGAATCGCTCCGCAGCGGTGCGGTCGGCGATCTCCTCGAAGCTGACCAGCCAGCGCTCGCCGGCCCGGCGGGCAGCGGCCACGGTCAACCAGTCGGTACCCGCGCACAAGCGAGCGCCCACGTCCAGGCGCTCGGTGCGATCGGTCAGCAGGTCGAGGTACAGCTCGCCGCGCACGCCATGGGCGCGGCCGATGCGGCCGACCTCCAGCATGTACTCAGTCGGCAAAGTCGACGTCGATGTCGACGCCGTCACGGGTGGCAGCCGCACGCACGACGGTGCGGATGCTCTGCGCCGTGCGACCACGACGGCCGATGACACGGCCGAGGTCGCCGGGGCCGACGCGGACCTCGAGCTTGACCTTGCCGTGCGACGGCGCGGACTCGACGACCACGGCCTCCGGGTTGTCGACGATCGAGCGCACCACGTGGGTGAGCACGGCCGCGGCAATCGGGGCCGACGCGGTGTCGGTGCCTTCGGTCATCACTTGGCGGCGCGAGCCGCGCCGAACTCGGACCAGGCGCCCGAGATCTCGAGCAGCTTCTTGACGCGCTCGGTGGGCTGCGCGCCGTCCATCAGCCACTTCACGGCCTTGGCGTTGTCGACGTTGAGGGTCGACGGCTCGGTGCGCGGGTTGTAGGTGCCGACGATCTGGATGAAGCGACCGTCGCGCGGCGAGCGGCTGTCGGCCGCGACGATGCGGTACTGCGGCTGCTTGGTCTTGCCGACTCGGGTGAGGCGCAGCTTTACTGCCATGCGACTTCAGTGCTCCCTGCAAAAAGAACGTGGTGGTCCGAAATGGAAACCACGTAAGGCTATCAATTGAAACCCTGGAAGCCACCAGGCATCCCAGGCTGGCCGCCGGGCATGCCGGGCATCCCCGGGAACCCGCCGGGCAGGCCGGGGAAGCCGCCGCCGGGCGGGCCCATCACGCGGCCCCCCTTCTTGCCCTTCTTCCCCTTGGCCGGGCGCATGGTGGCGCCCATCTTCTTCATCATCTTCTGCATCTCGCTGAACTGCTTCACCAGACGATTGACGTCGCCCACCGTGGTGCCGCTGCCGTTGGCGATGCGGGTGCGGCGGCTGCCGTTGATCAGCTCGGGCTTGCGCCGTTCCAGCGGGGTCATCGAGTTGATGATCGCTTCCACCGGCTTCAGCTGATCGTCGCCGATCTTGGCGTCCTTCAGCTCCTTGGGCATGCCGGGCATCATCCCCATCAGGCCGCCGAGGGGGCCCATCTTCTTCAGCGCCTGCATCTGCTCCAGGAAGTCGTCGAGCGTGAACTCGCCTTCCAGCAGCTTCTCGGCCGCCTTCTCCGCCTGGTCCTTCTCGAAGACCTTCTCGGCCTGCTCGATGAGAGTGAGCATGTCGCCCATGCCCAAGATGCGCCCGGCCATGCGGTCCGGGTGGAACTGCTCGAAGTCGGCCAGCTTCTCACCGGTGCTGGCGAAGGCGATCGGGCGACCGATGACTTCCTTGACGCTGAGGGCGGCGCCACCGCGGGCATCGCCGTCCAGCTTGGAGAGGATGACACCGTCGATGGCCAGGGTGGCGTGGAACGCCTCGGCCACACCGACCGCGTCTTGACCGGTCATCGCGTCGATGACCAGGAACGTGTAGTTGGGCTGCACCACGCCCGAGATCTGGCGCACCTGCTCCATCAGCTCGGCGTCGATGGCCAAGCGGCCGGCGGTGTCCACCAGCAGCACGTCGCGGCCGAGGCGACGAGCTTCCTCCAGGCCGCGCTTGGCGCAGGCCACCGGGTCGCCCGGCTGGCTGAACACCGGGACGTCGATCTGCTTGCCCAGCGTGCGCAGCTGCTCGACGGCGGCCGGACGCTGCAGGTCCGCGCCCACCATCAGCGGCTGGCGGCCCTGGCTCTTGAACCAGCGGGCCAGCTTGGCGACGCTGGTGGTCTTGCCGGAACCCTGCAGACCGGCCATCAGCACCACCGCCGGCGGGCGGCTGGCGTAGTGGATCTTCAGCGTCTCGCCGCCCAGCATGGCGGTGAGCTCGGCGTTGACGATCTTGATGACCTGCTGGCCGGGGTCCAGCACCTCGCTGAGGCGGGCGCCGATGGCCTGCTGGCGGATGCGCTCCACCACGGCGCGCACGACGCCGACGTTGACGTCTGCTTCCAGGAGAGCCGTGCGGATCTCCTTGAGCATCTCGTCAACGTCGGCCTCGGTGAGCCGGCCCTTGCCGCGCAGCTTCTTGACGATGCCTTCGAGGCGGGAGGACAGAGAATCGAACATGCGGGGTCTGACGCTACCGTCAGCCGACCCGATCAGCCGATCGAGATGACCTCGGTGACGACGCCGTTCTCGATGGCCACGTTCACCCGGTTGGTGACGTAGTCCATGGTGGCGGCGAGGTCTTCACCGTCCAGGCGCACCACTCGCACGACCCAGCCGTTCTCCTCGGCCAGAGCCGTGGCAGCGGCTTCGTCCAGACCCACCAGCGCATCGCTGGCAGCAGCCTGGTCGACGCTGGTGGCGGTGCCGTCGTCGACAGGCATCGGCTCGGGGGTCAGCCCGACGTCGGGCAGGGTGACGAACTGCTGGTCGACCGCGATGACGGTGTACTCGCCGCCGTCATCGGAGGTGAACGTGTAGGCCGGCACCAGCCACACCGTACCGTCGACGTCCCACACCATCGTGAGGGCCATCTTTGCGTCGGTGAGGTGCACCGTCACTTCCTCGGGCGGCGGCAGGGTGCCCTCGACACAGTCGGCGGCGGGATCGCACACCGGCACGGAGTCGGTGGGAACCGGCGCCGCGGGCTCGGTGGAAGCTTCGCTGGTGGCGACGTTGGAGACCGCAACGTCGGACACTGCGGTGCCGGCGGCCTTGACCATCGCACCGGCCGGGCCGTAGAAGCCCATCCAGTAGCCGCCCTGTTCGTTCACCCGATCGACGCCGGACTGCAGCCCGACCAGCGGGTACTCGCCAGCATCCTGCGGCTGGCCGAGGAAGCCCGACGCCCAGGTCATGACGCCCTCGGCGCCGTAGCCGACCGAAAGGGTCAGCGGGCTGCGCAGACCGTCCACCATCAGGTAGGCGGTGACATAGGCACCCCACTCGTCCGCGTACACGTCGAACTCGAAGCCCGACGTGTCGTAGCCGAGATCGGCGAACAGCTGCTTGGCCTGTGCGGTCGCTTCGTCCGCTGTGGGTACGCCCACCGGCGGCTGCACTTCACACGGCTCGACAGTGTCGACCGGAATCGTGTCGACCGGGACCGTCGAGTCCACCGGGGTGGAATCCGGCGGGGCCACGGCCTCGGCGCTGCCCGTCGAACTGGCCGACACGCAACCGCCGCCCTGGTTCTCCCAGATCGACGGGTTCGGGTTGAACCACCAGCTGAGCATCCCGTCCTTGCTGACGTTCAGGTTGGCCGTCGAGTAGTCGGCAGCGCCGACCATCCAGCCGCCACCCTGATCAGCGGGCAGCTCGCGGACATCGCCTTCGACGCCCAGCAACTGCGCCATGCGGGCGACGCGCTCGGCGTCGACCTGGGTGCCGGCGGGCAGCTGCCACGCGTGAGCGCTGCTGCTGAGTTCGGGCAGGGTGCCGTCGAACACGAAGTTCATGATCATGTACGGCATCATCATCTTGTCGGCCGACTCGCCAGCGGCGGTGGGCGTGGCGGAGTTCGGCGAACCTCCGAGATGGATCACCTGCGGGTTACCCGAAGTGGTCGACTCGGGAAGATCACCGCAGGAGCTGAGACCAAAGATCACAGCGGCGGCGGCGAGAGCGAGGCGGTGGGAGCGGAGCATGGGAGGACCTTTCGGGACGATCGTTGTTCACGTTGCACCCATGTAGACGTTGGGTGGCCGGCAGTTGGTTCCCGCCAGCACAGATTTCTCAGTCGAGGGCCACGAGCGCGTCGACGAACTCGGCCGGGTCGAACACCACCAGGTCGTCGATGGTCTCGCCCAGGCCCACCAGCTTCACCGGCAGGCCCAGCTCGGTTTCGATGGCGAACACGATTCCACCCTTGGCGGACCCGTCCAGCTTGGTGAGCACCACCCCGGTGACGCCCGAACTCTCGCCGAACTCGCGCGCCTGGGTGAGGCCGTTCTGGCCGGTGGTGGCATCGATCACCAGCAGCACCTCGGTGACCCGGCCGCGGCCCTTCTCCGCCACCCGGCGCACCTTGCGCAGCTCGTCCATCAGGTTGGTCTTGGTGTGCAGGCGGCCGGCCGTGTCGGCCAGCACCAGCTGAATGCCGCGGGCGGCGGCGCGCTCCACCCCGTCGAAGATCACCGAGCTGGGGTCGCCGCCCTCGTTGCCACGCACGATCTCGCTGCCGGACCGCTGCGCCCACGTCTCCAACTGCTCGGCCGCGGCCGCACGGAACGTGTCGCCAGCCGCCATCAGCACGCTGACGCCCTGACGGGTCTGCAGCGCGCCCACCTTGCCGATGGTGGTGGTCTTGCCCACCCCGTTCACACCCACGAACAGCCACACGTTCGGCTCGTCGGCCGGGCCGGGCACCAGGTGCAACTCGCGGTCGGCGCCGTCCAGCCGGCCCAGCATGTCGCCACGCAGCGCATCGAGCAGCTGTTCGGGTTCGGTGATCTCCTTGGCCTTCACCCGCCCGCGCAGATCGTCCAGCAGTGCGGTGGTGACCTTCACGCCCATGTCGGCGCGCAGCAAGGCCTCTTCCAGCTCGTTCCAGGTGTCGTCGTTGATGCCCCGCCGGCCTCGAATGCCCAACAGCGCACCGGTGAGGCCTGCGCGTGCCTTGCCCATCCGCGACCGGAAGGTGGGTGCTTCTGCCGGTGCGGGTGGGGCGACGACGGCGGGGGCCGACGCAGGTGCGGTTGTGGCGGCGGGCGCAGCGGGAGTGCGGGCCGAGCGGCGGTTCCAGACGACGACGCCGATCCCGAAGACGGGCACGACCGCGATGAGGACGATGTAGATCATGAGAACCTTCACGCTACATTCGGCGCGGTGCTGACCGAACTGCGCCATTGGCCGGCCCGCCGGTGGTGGACTGCGGCAGTGGGCGCCATCGCCATCACTTTGCTGATCGGCCTGCCCACCGATGTCGTCCCCAACCCGGTGTTCGGCCGCTCCATCGGCGTGACCTGGTGGTCCTATCCGGTGCTCGCCGTCACAGCTGTGCTCAGCGGTCTGCTGCTCGCCACCTATGTCCGCTCCGAAGGCCTCGTGGTGGACGACCACGACCGCGAGGTGCGCACCGGTGGGCTCGGCGGACTGCTGTCGTTCTTCGCCGTCGGCTGCCCGGTGTGCAACAAGGTGGTGTTGCTGGCCCTCGGCGCCACGGGTGCGCGCCGCTGGTTCGAGCCGGTGCAGCCCTACCTGGCGGCCCTTTCGATCATCCTGTTGGCCGTCGCGCTGCGCACCCGTCTGCGGTACGCCGACGCCTGCCCGGTGGCGTGATCAGGCCCCGTCGCCGCTCTCGCTGAGGCGCTGCGCCAGCCAGGCCAGCGGGATGGACACGACCATCACGAACGTGGCCATCACGTACGGCAGCAGCGGGTTCTGGCGGTTGCTGAGCTGGCTGAGCATCCACTTCGGCAGCGTCTCCACACCTGCACCGGCGGTGAAGGTGGTGACCACGATCTCGTCGAACGACAGTGCGAAGGCGAGGATGCCACCGGCCACCAGCGCGGACCGCATGAGCGGGAAGGTGATGTAACGGAACGTCTGGGTGCCCTGCGCCCCGAGGTCGGCCGATGCTTCCAGCAGGTTGGGCGACGTGCGCCGCAAGCGGGCGACCACGTTGTTGTAGGCGATGACGATGCAGAACGTCGCGTGCGCCAACACGACGGCGTGGAACCCCAGGCCGACCTTGAACGAGAAGATGCCCAGGTCGATGGTACGCGAGAACGTGTTCTGCATGGCCAGGCCGGTGACGATGCCGGGCAGCGCGATCGGCAGCACCAGCAAGAACGACACCGCGTTCTTGCCGAAGAACGAGAAGCGCGCCATCGCCATCGCGGCCAAGGTGCC
The DNA here is from genome assembly GCA_964598965.1 of uncultured Bifidobacterium sp. Lineage (GTDB taxonomy): Bacteria > Actinomycetota > Acidimicrobiia > Acidimicrobiales > Ilumatobacteraceae > UBA668. The sequence goes on from CAZREK010000036.1 coordinate 11,504, forward strand.
CAGCACCAACGCGAACAACATCGCCACCAGCGCAACCTTCACCGAGGTCCAGAGCGCGTCCTTCGGGCCGTCCACTTCCCACACCTGGCGCCACCAGTCGAGGGTGAACCCGCTCCACCCCGGCCAGTTCACCGACTTGGCCGGGTTGAACGACAGCCGGGCCACGACGGCCAGTGGCAGGTACAAGAACAGGAGGGTGACCGCGGTGAACGCACCGAGGGTCAGCTTGGAGGGCCAGGACAGCTTCACGGCACGATCACAAGCTCTCGAACGCGCCGGCGCGCTTCATGGACAACAGGAACAGGATGATGATCAGCAGCGGCCACAGGGTGTAGGCCGCGGCGAGCGGCTGGTTCGGTGCGCCGAGCACGGAGTCGATGGAGCTGCCGAACATGAAGCGCTCGACACCGTTGTTGACGATGCGCGGGACGATGTAGTCGCCCAGCGTGAGTGAGAACGTGAAGATGGCGCCTGCCGCGACTGACGGGATCAGCATCGGCAGGATCACCGAGCGGAAGGTGCGGAAAGGGCGCGCGCCGAGGTCGCCGGCAGCGTCGAGCAGCGAAGGCGGCAGGCGGTCGAGGCCGGCGTAGATCGGCAGGATCATGTACGGCAGCCAGAGGTAGACCTCCGCCAGCAAGATGGCCAGGCGGCCGTAGCCGGGTGTCCAGTGCAGGGTGGTCTCCAGGAAGCCTCCCCCGCCCTTGCCGGCGGCGGCGAACTTGCCACCCGCGGGTGACACCATCGCCCGCCACGCGTAGCCCTTCACCAGATAGCCGGCCCACAGCGGCAACAGCATCGACACGATGAGGGCGCGTCGCGACCAGCGCCACGCCACCTTGGCCACGAAGAAGGCCACCGGCACCGCGATACAGGCGCACACGGTGGTGACCAGCAAGGCCATCCCCGCGGTGCGCAAGAACGGCCACAGCACGACGTCGCGGACCTGAGGGTCCCAGATCTTGAACGTCGCGATCAGATTGTCGGCGGTGAAGTCGTGGCTGGGCTTCTGCGACTTGGGGTCGAGGGCGTACAGCGCGGCACCGACCAACATCGCCAGCGAGCCGAGATACACCACGAGCATCCACGACAGCGGCACACCGAGCAGCGAGCCGACGCCCAGACGGCGCCGACCATGGAACATGCGGTTGAGCGCGCGGAAGGGG
>CAZREK010000037.1:0-12653 GCA_964598965.1 uncultured Bifidobacterium sp.
CTGCCGATTCCGTTCGACACTTACCACCTCGACGATCAGCCCGACGCGGTGCGCGCCGCGGCAGGAGGCCGAGCACCGGTGGTGGTTGCCCAGACGGCGACCGGCCACGTCGTGCTGCTGACACGCGACCAGATCGAGGCCTGCCACGGTTCGGTCGATGGGTTGATGCGAGCGATCGAGCAGACCGCAGCGCAGCACGACCTGCGGTGGCCGGCGGGTACGACCGGCTGAGGATCGCGCCGCACCAGCGATACGGTGCTGCACCATGACCCAGGCCGCCAGCGAGGTGTTTGTCGTGGTCGATCCGCTCGCGCCTGAGGCACAGCAGTCGATGGCGGCGTACTTCGCCGAGCTGGACCGGCGCTTCGACGGTGGCTTCGACCCGGGCGACGCACTCGCCGAAGCAGGTGATGCGTTCCGCGAGCCAGGCGGCTGCTTCGTCGTCGTGCGCGACCACACGGGAACCATCGGGTGCGCCGGCGTGCAGTTCATCGACGACACCACGGGCGAGGTGAAGCGCATGTGGATCGGCCCCGCTGCGCGCGGCCGCGGTCTTGGTCGGCGCCTGCTGCAACACGTGGAGGACATCATCAGCGCCACCGGTCGCACCCGCGTGCTGCTGGACACGAACGGTTCGCTGAAGGAAGCCATCGCGATGTACGGCTCCGCGGGCTACCGCGAGATCGGCCCGTACAACGACAATCCCTACGCGCAGCACTGGTTCGAGAAGCATCTCCCCCCGACCGACGACCCTGCGGACGCCACCTAGGCTTCGCCAGCGTGCCGATCATCGACAGCGAACACTGGGGGCATGAGTTCTTCGTGAGCGACGGCCGCTACTACCTGTGCGTGGTGTGTGGCACCGTCGGCGTCTTCGACGTGACGGTCGAGCTCACGGCTCAGGAGTTCGCAGAGTACGAGCGCGACGGGGTGAAGGTGATCCGTGCGCTGGCGGACCAGATCCGCTTCCGGCCCAACGACTTCCAAGAACGCAACGTACGAGGCGTCTACCCATGATGTTGAAGGTGCTCGGCGTCGTGGCCATCACTGCCGTCTTCGCCGTGCTCGGCGAGCTCATCATCCGCCGCAACCGTCGCGACCGCACCAACCGAGCGCTGCTTGCCGAACACGGCACGAGGGTCCGAGGCAGGATCGTGACGCTCACGAAGGTGACCGCCGGGAAGTACGGCAGCTACAAATTGCGCGCCGAAATCCGCTACCAGTTCGGCGGCACCGAACGCACTCATGTCGCCGCGTGGTGGCCTCAGGAAGCAGCCGGTCTCGCGGTGGCGACGACGATCGACCTGCTGGTCGACCCGGATCAGCCGGACCTCGCGGTGGTCGCCGGCGACGCCGCACCGGACATCGAGAACGACGCCGTCTGGCGGTGGCTCACAGTGGGGGTCGCCGTCGTCGCGCTCGCACTTGCCCTCGTCAGCTGATCATCTGGCCGCCGACCCGATGAGGCTCAACGCCCGCTGACAGACTGCGGCAATGACCTCCTCGCTCAGCGGAACCGGTATCTGGAGCCACCACCTGCGCTACGGCGATCCTGCGGTGGCCGCCACCGCGGCGGCCGAACTGGAGCAACTCGGCTACTCCGCCCTCTGGGTCCCCGACGTCGGCGGTGACTTGTTCGGCGCACTCGAGAACCTGCTGTCCTCCACCAACGCCGTCACCATCGCCACCGGCATCCTCAACGTATGGATGCACACGCCGGAAGTTGCAGCGGCGGAGCATGCCCGCCTCGTGGCGGCGCACGGGCCGCGCTTCCTCTGCGGCATCGGCATCAGCCACCGCCCGCTGATCGACCGCGTCAACTCGCCCGGCACCTACCAGCAGCCAGTGGCGACGATGGCCGCCTACCTGGACGGGCTGGACAACGCACCCACTCCCCTGGCGCACCCGGACCGCGTGCTGGCCGCGCTGGGGCCGAAGATGTTGGAGCTGGCACGTACGCGCACCGCCGGCACGCACCCCTACCTCGTCACGCCCGAACTCACGGCGAAAGCTCGCGACGGCGTCGGCGCGGGCCGCCTGGTGGCCTGCGAACAGGGTGTGGTGCTGGAGAAGGACCCGACTACGGCGCGCACGATCGCCCGCCAGCATCTGGCGTCCTACATCGGTCTGCCGAACTACACCAACAACTGGAAACGGCAAGGCTTCACTGACGACGACATCGCCGATGGCGGCAGCGATCGCTTGGTCGATGCACTCGTCGTGTGGGGCGACGAGGCAGCGATCGCCCAGCGCGTGCAGGCCCACCGCGATGCCGGCGCCGACCACGTGTGCATCCAGGTGCTCACCGCTGACCCGATGACGCCGCCGTTGCCCCAGTGGCGCACGCTCGCCGCGGCGCTCGTCGGCTGACGGAACCCCGTCGGCTCACCGGCCGCTCGCGAGGCGCTCCAACTCATCAAGTTGTCGCCGCGTGACCAGCGTGTCCGACGTCGCTCGCTGCGCGCACGTGTGCCGTGCACCCAACTGGGCGCGCAGCACGGCACGGTCCAGTGGCATGCCCTCCAGCACACAGGCGGCGATGAACCCGACCGCCAGCGCATCGCCGGCGCCAGTGGTGTCCACCAGCGGCAGAGTGCTGGGCGGTGGCGCGAACGTAAGGACCTCGTGATCGTCGGCCACCATGCAGCCACGAGCGCCCATCCCCACCACCACGGTCTGGCCGGGATGTATTGCGAGGCAATGGCGCACCAGCGGCAGCGGGTCGTCATGGTTGGTGGCCGACATGAACAACAGGTCGCTGCCGGCGATGAAGTCGTCGCGGTACTCGTCGGGCAACGTCACCACGTCCTGGATGTCGCACGACACCGTCAACCCACACTCTCGGGCGATCGGCAACAGGTGGCGCGCCCAGTTGGGGATGGAGAAGTGCACATGGCGCGCACGACCGAGGACACTGCGACACATCTCCAAGTCGGGCATCAGCGTCATGTGGCTGCGGCCGTCGAAGAACGAGATGCGCTTGCCGTCGGTGCGGAGCAGGTTGACACTGCGGTTGGTGCCCGCAGGGTCCGTGAACACGCCAGCCAGGTCGATGCCGTCGTCAGCGAATGTCTCCCGCAACCATCGGCCGTGATGGTCGTCCCCCACCGAAGCGATCAGCGCGGTGCGATAACCGAGTTGGGCGAACCCACGTACCGAGTAGCTGCCGGACTGGCCGATGGAGTCGACGTCGTCGGTGTAGTGAGTCTCCAGCGACGACTCGATCGTGGTGCCGTGGAGGAACACGGTGGTGTCCACGCCGACGTTGCCCACCACGACGACATCCACATCCTTCGCGGTGCTCATCCGGATCGCCTCAGCTCATCGGCTGTTCGGTCACCATCGACATGAACAGCGAACCACTGTCGAGGCGGCTGACGTTCAGGCTGATCGCCGTGCCGTTGTCGAGGGTGAACTGGTTGCCGAACCCGGTGGTGGCCGGGTCGACGGGCACCCCGTGCGCAGCCGACCACGCCGCAGCGAGGTCCCAGGTGGTGGCCGGGCACTCACCCTCCCACCAGAGCCGGTACACCGGCGTCGTCGCAGGGGAAGTCACATCGGCAGCGGCGTCGAGGTCGATGTCGATCCGTCGTGTCGTGCAGTCGGCGACGGTCGGCAGCGCAGGATCGACCGTGGCGGGGAAGACGAACTTCGGGAAATCGCGGTCCACGGTCTTGTAGGTGATCGTCACCATCATTGGTCGGGTCGCATCCGCGAGGCGGACGACCTCGACCTCCACCTCCGGCTCGCCGGGTTGCGCATCGCCCACCGACGACACCATCCAACCCTCGCCGGTGTCGCTGGAGACGTGGCCGGACATCGGGTCGACATCGATGCCCAGCGCGTCGGCCACGGTCGTCCGCCAATGCTCCAGTTCCGCCTCGGGGTCGGTGCCGCTGATCGCGTACACCGTCTCGAAGGTGGTGTAGGTGGCGGACTCGCCGTGGGAGTACTGCACGGTGACCCCGACGACATCTGCGGCCGGATCGACCACCCAACTCTGCGGAAAGCCCAGCGTGGCGAGCGCCGACGCGGCGTCGGGCAACAACAGGTCGGCCCCGTCGGCCGGCATCTCCAACGGACCCGTGTTGGGCACGGTGGAGGCGACGGTGGACGCCTGCTTCCCCCCACCATCGCTGCTGCAGCCGACCACGAGCAGCGAGCACACAGAGGCGACGGACAGAGCGAGTGAGGAACGGCGCGGCACGAGGTCACAGTACCCGCGCCTCGCGATCCCGAGGCTTCGCGCGGCGCTACAGTCCCCCTCCAAATGTCCGACGCGAAGCCCGAACCCACCCCCGCGGCCGCGCCCGCCGCCGAGACCGCTGCGGCGCCTGCCGCGACGCGCCGACGCATCCCCAAGGTCGACCCTGGCCTGGCCACCGTGACGGCGTCGGCGCTGGCGCTGATCGGCACCATCGTCACCGTCACCATGCGGTCCGGCGGCGACACGTCCACGGCGTCGTCGGACACCACCGCGGTGACCATCACCGTGGCCGACACCGCGGGCCCCACAACCGTTGCGGCGGCCGGCCAACCCATCGTCCAACTGGTCTCGCAACTCGACGAAGCCGACCGGGCGCTGGTGGAGTCCGGCAGCGACGACATCTTCGCTCTCGGCAGCAACTTGCCGTTGATCGTCGATGACGACTTCACCACGGAGGACTATGCCTGGCCCACGGGCACGTTGGCTGCGGACGGCGGCGTGACCTGCAAGTGGTCGCAACCGCCTGGCCAGTACCTCACGGAGATGCACAGCGGCAACGGCGCCGCGTGGTGCAGCAATGGCCTGCAGAAGACCGCCGCCAACTTCCTGCTGACGGTGGAGGTCGCCACCGGCCGAGTCAGCAACAGCGACGTCGGGTTGGTGTTCCGGCTCAGCGACGATGGCTTGGAGTACTACGACCTACGCGTGAACCCGCAGACACAGACCGTCTCGCTCGCGTACGTCAGCGGCGGCGCCAACCGCCAGATCATTCCGGCCAGCTTCGCCGACCAGATTCACAAGGAAGGCAGCAACCGCGTTACCGTGCTGGCGCTGCAGAACCAGCTGGCGATCTCGATCAACGACTCGCTGGTGGCGATGGTGGGCAACGAGTCCGGTCGGCTGGAAGCCGGGCGCGTCCTGGTGCTGCTGCAACTGAACGAACCGAACAGAGACGAATCGCTGACCCTCACCCACTTCGAACTCCGCGGCAGCTGAACAACGTGAACACCAAGAACTCCCACCCTCGTCCCTCTCTCGTCGCGCGCCTGCGCTACCGCTTCGACGCAGCGCTGGCTCGCGGCCCCATCGTCGTGATCGCCTGGCTCGGATTGCTCACCGTTGCCGTCATCGCTGTCACCTCCTTGATGATGGTGCTGTTCAACCTCAGCGGTGTGAACGGCGAGACCAGCCAGCACCTCGGCTTCTGGGAGTCGCTGTGGCAGGCCACCCTGCGTCTGCTGGATGCGGGCACATTCTCGGGCGATGTCGGTTTCGGCACCCGAGTGATCGGCTTCCTCGTCACGCTCGCCGGCATCTTCATCGCCGGCAGCCTCATCGGTCTCATCGCCAACGGCGTCGACCAGCGCATCGAAGAACTGCGCAGGGGCCGCAGCACCGTCATCGAGCACGACCACAGCCTGATCCTCGGTTGGTCGGAGCGCGTCCCGGCCATCGTCAGTGAGCTGGTCATCGCCAACGAGTCACGCAAGCATGCCGCGATCGTGGTGGTTGCCGACCGCGACAAGGTGGAGATGGAAGAACGCCTGCGCGACGCAGTGCCCAACTCACGCACCACCAAGATCGTGTGCCGCAACGGCGAGCCGTGGAACACCTCCGTCCTCAGCATGGCCAACCTCGCCGGCGCCCGGTCGGTGCTGGTGATCGGCGACGGTGACGACGACCGTTCGGTCAAGACCTTGCTGGCCATCCGCGCCGCGCGAACCAAGAACGACCGTGGCGAGCTGAACGTCGTCGCCGAGATGGTGGGGGCGGACACCGCCGCCTCCGTGAAGTCGCTGATGCCCGGGGTCGTCACCGTCAGCTCCGACGCCGTCGTCGCCGAACTGACCGCGCAGGCCTGCCGCCAGCGCGGGCTGTCCAGCGTGTTCCGCGAACTGCTCGACTTCGACGGCGACGAGATGTACTTCGCGCCGTTCCCCTCGTTGACCGGCCGCACCTACGCCGAAGCGCAGCTGGCCTTCGACCGGGCAGCCCTCATGGGCATTCTCACCGCTGACCGCAAGGTCGTGCTGGGTCCCGGCGGCGACGCAGTCCTCGCCGAGGGCGACGAGCTGATCGGTGTGGTGGAGGACGACTCGCTGTTCGTCCCGTCCTCCACGCCGGTGCGCGGCAACCTGCTGGCACAGCAGGCGGTCAAGTCCGAAGAGACGCCGCGACGCATCGTCATCGCCGGCTGGAGCAGCCTCGGCCCGCGCGTGTTCACCGAGCTCGACGAGTTCCTCGACCACCGCACCACCATCGAGCTGGTGCTCGACCCCGAACTGGTGAACGTCGAGGACGTGCGTTCGCAGATCACCACTCACAACGTGGCCCTCGAGATCACGTCGCTCAGCGGCGGCCCCGAGGTTGTCGCGTCACACGCGGCCCGTCACTCGTTCCACGAGGTGATCGTCCTGGGTTACCGCGAGGCACTGCCCATCGACACCGCCGACACGCGCACCCTGCTCACGCTGCTGGCGTTCAACCAGGTGCGCCAAGACGCCTCGGTCGGGCCGGTGCCCATCGTCGCCGAGCTGCTCGACCAGCGCAACGCACAGCTGGCCGAGGCCACCGGGGTGGACGACTTCGTGGTCAGCGAGGAGCTCACCAGCTTGATGCTGGCTCAGCTCAGCGAGCGCGGCGAGCTGGGCCAGGTGTTCGGCGACCTGTTCGACCGCGAGGGTTGCTCCATCGAGCTGCGCCCCAGCATCCGCTACGGCGGCCCGTCAGCCACCTGCTTCGCGGACATCGTCGTCACCGCCATCGCCCAGGGCGCCAGTGCGATCGGATATCGCCTCGCCGCCACCGGTCAGGTGGTCGTGAACCCGTCGAAGTCGGCACCGCTCACCCTCACCGAGGCCGATGAGGTGCTGGTGGTGGCGGCCGGTCAGGCAGCAGCAGCGGGCTGAGCGACGCGTGCCGTCTTGTACGGCAGCCACACCCCAGCCTCGAAGTCGTACAGCTTGCAGCGGTGCGTGGCTCGCAGGTAGGCGCGCACCGACAGCCGCGCCGAACGAACGGTGTCCGGGAACGCGGCGGCGATTGCCGCCGCAGCCTTGGGCAGCTTGTGGAACGGGATGCGCACGTCGACGTGGTGCGGCACGTGCACGAAGATGTTGTGCAGCCACAGGCGATTCACCAGTCGAGGCGCACGCAGGATGGTCGTGGACTCCATCTGGCCTTTGAACTGGCTCCACTCGCGAGTACGCCACCAGCGAATGTCGGGTGCCACGTGGTGCACGTACACGGTCCAGCCGAAGATCTGGCAGAACAGCAGGAACGGCACGACGAACAGCTTGAACGGCAGCCAGATGGCGGCCACCCAGCCACTGGTGAAAGCGCCGAGCGTCGCGGTTGCGGCGATGATGGCGAGCATGAGTGCACCGAGGCTGAGCTTCTCGCGCAGGATCGTGCCGCGACGCTTGCCGTCCGGGGTGAAGCGCCACATCTTCTGCCACCACACGGAGCGCAGGAAGTACACGCCGGCCCCGACACTGGACCATTCCAGACGATGGACCAGCCGCTTCACGCGGCTGAGGGCGCGATATTCCTCCACCGTCAGCGGGTGCCACACGAAGTCGTACCCCTGGCGGGTGGTGTAGCCGTGGTGCAGACGGTTGTGCCCGAGATCCCAGGCCGACTCGACGTGGGCGCCGGGCACCATGCAGGCACGGGCGATCAGCTTGTTGGCGAACCGGGAAGCGGTGAGCGCGCCGTGCGAGGCGTCGTGGCCCAGCACGAACAGGCCGGCCACACCCAGGCCCGCCAGCGGCCACAGGACGAGCAGCAACCACCACCGGTCGGTGAGCGCCAAACCCACCAACGGTGCGATGTAGAGCAGCCCCGCCTGGATGAGCGCGAAGGTGGCCCGCGCCGCTGACCGTTCGTAGCACTCGGCGGGAATGACCGCCCGGACGTCGTTGAGCGACTGAGCGCGCGGAGGGGTCTGAGTGACGGTCATGCGGCACCCTAACCCGGCGGCGGCGTCAGAACGGCACCACCGTCGCGAGAAGTCCGTCACCTTGCCCGCGCCCGCCAACCATGCGGCAGAACTCCACGGCATCCAGGGTGAGGTGCGGGCCCTCACCGGCCATTTCCCACCTTCCGCCGGCGGGACCGATCAGCTCGAGCACGAACGGCTGGCCGTGCCGGCGCGCCCATTCCTCGACCACATCGGCGACAATCACACCGTCGTGTTCGGGGGTCAGTTCCAGTGCCTCGCCCGTGGCCCGGCACGCGTCCACCCGATGCATCCACATGTCGCGCAGGTAGATCGTGTCGACCAGATAGCCGAGCCTCCACCGCTCGACCACCGGCCCATCCACCTTCAGCGAGACGTGGCGACGCATCAGGCCGGGCATCCGGCGCCGCCCTGCGACCGCGCGTGGGGCGACATCGGTCAGGCGCTGTACGAGCTGAGAGGTGTCCAGATGCTCGCGCTCGCGGACCTGGACGGACGACAACGCGGCCTCCATCGGCCCACCCTCGCGACGTTGCACCGCCTTGGCCGCACGCATTTGACGCATGGTCTCGCGCACGGACGCGCCGGCTTCGCAGGCGCCCACGACGTGCAGGTACATCCTCCGCACGTCCCATGCGGGGCAGTCGGTCTGTGCCGACCACTGCTCGGGGCGCAGGCGAGCCAACAGCGCGGTGGCTCGTGCCAGCTCAGTGGCTTGCAGCGTCATGGCGGTCGAGTGGTCGAGAGTCATCGTGGCCTCCAGGTCGTGGGTTTGGGAACTGGCGTGAGAATCGTGAGCAACATGTCGATCGCGTCGGGCACCAGCACGCGCCAGCGGGTGCCACCCGGATCGTTGGCGATCTGCTGGCTGGCCAAGCCCGTCGCCACGGCGGTCCAGAGGTCGAGCGCTTTGTCGTCGGCCAGACCCGACGAAGCCAGGAGACCGACAGTGCGCTCGTACACCTGGAAGGCCACGGCCATGCTCTCCGGCGACGGCTCGAACCCGGGGATGGTGCGCTGGAACAACAACTGGAAGCGCACCGGATCCGCATTGCAGAAGTCGATGTACGAGTACATCCCGTCGATCAGCTGCTCGCGGACTCGGGATGGATCAGGTGCTTCCAGGTCGTGCACCGGGCCGTCGAGGTACTGCTGGTAGCCGTCGCGGAACATTGCGTCGTAGATCGCATGCTTCGAGTCGAAGTACGAGTACAGCGACTGCGCCTTCATTCCCACTCGGGCACCGAGGTCGCGAAGTGCGAGCGCGTTGAGACCGTTCTCGCGTGCCAACTGCCACGCCGCGTCGAGGATCTCGCGGCGAGTGGCCGCCCGCCGAGCAGCCACTCTCGATCCGGGCCGAACGATCTCAGTTTTACCTGACATTGTTCGGCAATTTAACCCTCAGTGAAACTCCCGTCAAGAGGCCACCACCGTCGCGGTACGTTCCGAACATGGCTGCACGCACCCACCGCACAGAGATCGAGATCGAGGCACCGGCCGACACCGTCTGGGCCGTGATGAGCGACGTCGAACGCTGGCCGGAGTGGACCGCGTCGATCCGCCGCGTTCGCCGGCTGGACGACGGAGAGTTCCGCATCGGCAGCAGCGCGCGCATCAACCAGCCGCGCCTGTTGCCGGCCACCTGGACGGTCAGTGCGCTCGAGCCTGGCCGTTCGTTCAGTTGGACCACCACGTCACCCGGCCTGCACATCGTCGGCCACCACGTCGTCGAGCAGCTCGGCGACGGTCGCAGCCGAGTCGTGCTCTCCACAGAAGCCACGGGTGCGCTGGCGACGTTCGCCGACTCGCTGACCGGAAAGCTGGCGCAGCGCTACATCGAGACCGAGGCGGCCGGGCTGAAGCGCCGCAGCGAGTCCGCCGGCTGAGTTCAGCCGAACAACGGGATGTCGGCGTCGCGCAACGCGCGCAGGATCTGCTGTCGGACGGCACGCTGCACGGTCGGAAGTTGCCCGGCGAGTGTGCGCACTTCCACACGCACGACCACGCCGAACTGGTCGACACGCTCGACACCCAACACCTGCGGTGGCGAGGTGATCAGGTCGGCGATGCCCTCACCGTCGGCCGCCTCCGTTGCCGCGGTACCGATCACGCTCAGGGCAGCATCGAGGTCGGCCGTCTTGGCGAGGGCAATCTCCACCGCGCCGGACGACCACGAGCGAGTGCGGTTGCCGATGCGGGCGATCGCCCCATTGGGGATGGTCCACAGCGTGCCGTCGGCCGAACGCAGCGTGGTGCTGCGCAATGTCAGCGACTCGACGACCCCGACGGCGTGCCCGAGATCGACCTCGTCGCCCACGCCGCACTGATCCTCCAGCAGGATGAAGAACCCGGCGATCGCGTCGCGCACCAGCGACTGTGCGCCCAAGCCGACTGCCAGGCCGGCGACGCCGGCACCCGCCAGCAGCGGCGCGAGATCGATATGGAACAGACCCAGCACCACCAGCACCGAGATCGACCACACGAACGACGACACCGACGCACGGCTGACTGCGGCAAGGGTCGCTGCGCGGCTGCGCTGACGATCGTCGCCGGTCTCGCCCGTCGTCAGCCTGTTGATGACTGCCGACACGGCGCGACGCAGCGAGCGGTTCACCAGCCATGCCACGAGCAGCACCACCAGGGCCGCCAGCGGGCGAGTGACCAGCCAGTCAGCAGCGCGGGACAGCGTGCGGTTGTGGCTGAGGTTCCACGTCGCCTCGCAGATCCACGAAGGGCGGTCGCCGCACGCGCCGGTCAAGGCCTCATCCACGGCGGCAACGCTACCGGCCGTCGCCCGAGGGACCGGCTTTCCCGCGAGCGGCCGAAGTCGGGCAGGATGGAGGCATGCGACCTCTGCACGAACCCGGCCCGCTGTTCGAGGACTTCGAGATCGGCGGCACCATCCCCCTGTTGCCGGCGCTGACCATCACCGAGGGTGACAACTCGTTCTACCGCGCCGTCACCGGCGACCAGCACCGCTTCGCCGCCGACCGCGTGGCGTACCGGGCAGCGGGTGGCCGTGGCGCGCTGGTGAACCCTGGCCTGGTGATGCAGGTGTCCATCGGGCAGACCACCAACGCGACTCGCCGCGCGATCGCCAACCTGTACTACCGCTCGGTGCGCGTGATGCTGCCGGTCGAGATCGGCCAGACCCTCAGCACCGTCGCCACAGTCCTCGGCCTCGCCGACTCGGCACCGAAGGACGGCAACTACCGCGGCAAGGTGTGGCTGGGTATCGAGACCCGCAGCGAGGACGGCGTCGTTGCCCGCTACGAGCGCTGCGCGCTGGTGGCCGGCACGCGCACCACCGGCAACAACAGCGAGATCCCCGGGCCCTCCGACCCCACACCGCTCGCCGACCTCGTCGGCCTGGTGCCCAACTGGGAGCTGTCGGGCCTGGCCGGCACGGAGTGGCCGACCGGCGAGACCCGCACCGACCCGCTGCGTGACCACGTGGACCTCGCGGCACCGTTCGCCCGCCTCACCTTCAACCAGGCAGCAGTGCACCGCGACCACACGCTGGGCCCCGGTGGTCGGCGCCTCGTGTACGGCGGCCATGTGCAGGGCCTGGCACAGGCATCGCTCACCCGCATCCTGCCCGGCCTCGCCGCAGTGGTGGCCTGGGATGGCTGCGACCACATCGGCCCCGCGTTCGAGGGCGACATGCTCGAGTTCCGCCACACACTGAAGGAGCGCATGCCCGCCGGCGGCGGTCACCTCATGCGCTTCGAGGTCATCGGCACCGGCGTGTACCCGGACGGCAGCACCAAGGATCTGCTGCGCTGGACGCCCGTCGTCTGGGCGCCCTGACGTCAGTCAGCCGCTGAGGCTCACACCCAGCGCGCCCATTCCTCCAGTGGGCGGCGCGTGGTGCGCAACGTGTTGATCACCGCGTCGGGGTTCGCCCGGCCGAGGGCGACACCACAGAACAGCATCTCCTGCTCTGGCGCGCCGACGAACTCCTGAATCGAGGTGTGGCGCACGGACCAGTACTCCTGTGCGCACGTGGACAGGCCCTGCTCCTGAGCGAGGAGCATGAACGTCTGCAGAAACATGCCCAGATCGCTCCACTGCGGCGGGCCCATGCCTCGGTCGACGAAGCAGAAGATCGCGCACGGTGCACCGAAGAAGTCGTCGTTGCGTGCAAACCAGCGAGCGCGCTCGGCCTTGTCCTCACGGGCGATGCCCAACACGCCATAGAGCTGCTCGCCGTTCTCGAAGCGGCTGGTGCGGTACGGCTCCCACAGCTTGGGCGGGTACATGTCGTACTCGAGCTCGTCGAACTTCGGGCGGTCGACCAGGAACTCGCGCAGCCGGTTCAGCGACTCGCCGTTGACCACGTAGATGCGCCACGGCTGCAGATTTCCGCCGCTGGGCGCGCGCGACGCGCCTTCCAGCAGTGAGCGCACCAGGTCGTCGCTGACCGGGTCGGGAAGGAAGTCTCGAATCGAGGTGCGGGTTGCCACCGCCTGCTGCACGTCCATG
>CAZREK010000038.1:0-12492 GCA_964598965.1 uncultured Bifidobacterium sp.
GGCGAACACCCTGCTGGCCCACCGGGTGCTGTTCCTCGCCGAAGCCACCGGTCATCAGGCAGCGCTGAAGGAGCGCCTCCTGCAGGCCTACTTCTGCGACGGACTCAACGTCGGCGACGCCGACGTTCTGGCCGACTTGGCGGCCGAGGTCGGCATGCCCCGCGACAAGGTGGCCGCGTTCCTGGCCAGCGACGACGGACGCGACGAGGTCGCGCAGATGATCGGCATCGCCGAGGCCAACGACATCCATGCCGTGCCCACGTACGTACTCGACGGGCGGTTCATGGTCCCCGGGGCGCAAGACCCCGACACGTTCGTCACCGTCATCCGTCGCGTGCTCGCTCGCCGCGAAGGCGCCGGTCAGTGAACTGGCAGCCGCTGTCCGGCCCGCTTGCCGCGCAACGTGCGGGCGACCACGGCGCGCCCGCCATCGTGTTCGTCCACGGCTTCACGCAAACGGGCAACTCGTGGAAGCCGATCGCCGAGCAGTTCGTCTCCCGCGGCCACCAAGTGGTGTTGGTCGACCTCCCCGGCCACGGTGAGTCTGCGAACGTGCGCGCCGACCTACGCCGCACCGCCGACATGGTTGCCCAACTCGGCGGGCCGGCCACCTATGTCGGCTACAGCCTCGGCGGGCGCGTCTGCCTGCACCTCGCGCTGATGTACCCCCACCTGGTGCGCTCGCTGGTGCTCATCGGTGCCCATCCGGGCATCGCCGACGCCGACGAACGGGCAGCACGTCGGGCAAGTGACGACGCACTCGCTGACCGGCTGCTGGAGATCGGTGTGCCGGCGTTCCTCGCGGAGTGGATGGCACTCCCCCTGTTCGGCGGGTTCGACACCGGCGACGCCGACCGCGCCGACCGCCTGCGCAACACTGCGGAGGGGTTGGCCGCCAGCCTGCGCATGGCCGGCACCGGCGAGCAGCTTCCGCTGTGGCCGCGATTGCGGGAACTGAACATGCCGGTGCTGGCGTTGGCCGGCGCCGACGACGCAAAGTTCGCCGCGGTCGCCGAACAGATCGCCGCTGCCGTCCCGATGGGTCGGCACCTGCTGATCGACGGCGCGGCACATGCCGCGCACTTGCAGCGACCCGCCCACGTGGTCGACGCGATCGCGTCTGCCGTGCCGGTGGGCCGCGGCTGATCAGCCGCTGATCGCGATGCCTGCGGCCGCCAGCAGGCCGCTGACCAGTTGCACCTTGCCCGTCGCCCCCAGCACCGGGATCAGCGCGCCGCCGACCGCCCCGCCCCGAACCGCCTTCACAGCGGGTACGGCCACCACCAGCCCCAGGACGCCGAGCGCGGCGAGTGGGCGATCGCTGACGGCGACCGCCACGAACAAGAGCTGCGCGGCGACCAGCAGGCCGAGGTACAGCCAGCGCGTGCGCGCATCACCCAGGCGCACAGCCAGCGTGCGCTTGCCCACCACCTGGTCGGTTGGGATGTCGCGCAGGTTGTTGATCACCAGCAGCGCGCACGCCAGGCAACCGGCCGCACAACCCGCCAACCAGCCGACCGCGGTGACCTGCTCGACGACCACGTACATCGACCCCACCGTGGCCACCAGACCGAAGAAGACGAACACGAACAATTCGCCAAGACCCAGGTAGCCGTAGGGCTTGGGGCCACCGGTGTAGCCCCAGGCGGCGAGGATGGCGGCAGCACCCACGGCGAGCAACCACCAGGTGGTGACGACGGCGAGCACCAGCCCGGCGATGGCTGCGACACCGAACGCCGCCAGGGCGGCCGTCTTCACGGCCTTCGGCGAGGCGAGGCCGCTGGCGACGAGACGCACCGGCCCGACGCGCACCTCATCCGTGCCGCGAACCCCGTCGCTGTAGTCGTTGGCGTAGTTCACACCCACCTGCAGAGCGAGGCTGACCACTGCCGCCAGCCCGATGCGCCACCACGCCGCACCCCCCAGCCCCACACACGCGGCAGCGCCGAGAGCAACGGGCACCACCGCTGCGGGAAGGGTGCGAGGACGAGCGCCGATCAACCAACGGTTCATGAGCGCCATTCTCGCCTATCCTCGCCGCCGTGCCGGACCTCATCGCGCTCGATCTGCCAGGCGGTCAGCAGTTCGTCGACGAACTGCAGCGCGCATGGGCCGGCGGGCACGCGGTGCTTCCCGTGGACCAGCGACTGCCGGGGCCGGCGCGCGAGGCGTTGTTCACGGCAATGTCCCCCAGTGCCGTGGTCGATGCGCGCGGCCGACACCCCTTGCCTGACGGTCGCCCGGTCGAGCCTGGCGATGCGCTCGTCGTGGCCACCAGCGGCTCCACCGGCACCCCCAAGGGTGTCGTGCTCACTCACGCAGCCGTCGAAGCCTCTGCTCGCGCCACCTCGGCCCGCCTGGGAACGACAGCGGTGGACACTTGGCTGGCGTGCCTGCCGCTCGCGCACGTGGGTGGGCTCAGCGTGGTCACCCGGGCGCTGACCACTGGCGCCCGCCTGGTGGTGCACGACGGGTTCGACGCATCCGCGGTACAACAGGCGGCTCGCGACGGGGCGACCTGTGTCTCGCTGGTCGCCACGGCATTGCAGCGCATCGATCCAGCCGTCTTCCGGGTGATCGTGCTCGGTGGGTCGCGACCTCCCGATGACCTGCCGACGAATGTGCACACCACCTACGGCCTCACCGAGACCGGCAGCGGGGTGGTCTACGACGGTCGCCCACTGGGTGGCGTGGAAGTGCAGATCGCCGCCGACGGCGAGATCCTGCTGCGCGGCCCGATGCTGCTGCGCTGCTACCGCGACGGCTCCACCCCACTCGACGCGGACGGCTGGTTGCACACCGGCGACCTCGGGCGGTGGCTGGCGGACGGGCGCCTGCACGTCGAAGGTCGGCGCGGCGACATGATCGTGACCGGCGGCGAGAAGGTGTGGCCGGAAGCGGTGGAGGCTGCGCTCGCGACGCACCCCAGCGTGCAGGAGGTCGCCGTCGCCGGCGTACCCGACCCGCAGTGGGGACAGCGAGTCGTCGCGTGGGTGGTGCCGAACCCGTTCGCCCGGACAGTGGAACTCGCCGAACTGAAGGCGCACGTCGTCGAGCGACTCGCGCCTTACTGCGCGCCGAAGGAGCTACGCCTCGTCGAGCAGTTGCCACGCACGGCGCTGGGCAAGATCCAGCGCCACCGGCTGCCGTGAGTCAGTCGTGTTCCGCGTCGGCGTCGTCGCCGACGGCAGGCTCGACGGTGACCTTCACCTGACGAATGCGCAGGCCCTCCACCTCGGCCGCCGTGAAACGCCAACCGTCGTGGACGATCGACTCGCCCTCCTCGGGCACGTGCTCGAGCGTGTTGAACACGAAGCCGCCCACGGTGTCCCAGTCGTCGTCGGGCAGGTGGGTGCCGAGCAGGTCGTTGAGGTCGCCGATCGACATGGCGCCGTCGACCAGGTAGTCGCCGTCCGCGAGGCGTTGCACCTCGGCGTCCTCCACGTCGTGCTCGTCGACGATGTCGCCCACCAACTCCTCGAGGCAGTCCTCCAGCGTCACCATGCCGGCGATCGCGCCGTATTCGTCCACCACCAGCGCGAGGTGGAACTGTTCGGCCTGCATCTCGCGCATGAGGCGCGCTACGGGCTTGTTCTCCGGCACGAACCGCGCCTTGCGCAGCAGTTCGGTGACAGGTCGCGAGCCCCCGCCCTCACGCTCCACGCGCATGAGGTCCTTGGTGTAAGCCAGACCCAGGACCTCGTCGTCCTCGTTCAACACTGGTACACGGCTGTAGCCATGGCTGATCGCGGTGTCGAGCGCCTGTGTGACCGTGCACTCGCCTTCGATCACCACCATGTCCGGGCGGGGCACCATCACCTCGCGTGCGACCGTGTCGCCGAACTCGATGATGCTTTCGATGAGCTCGCGCTCCTCGTGCTCCACCACGCCGTCCTCGGCGGCGACCTCGACGATGCCGAGCAACTCCTGCTCGCTGACGAACGGACCCTGCTCGAGCCCCTTGCCGCGGACGATGACGTTGGTGAACTTGATGAGCAGGCTGGAGATCCAGCGCAGCGGGGGGAATGACACCAGCGCCGCGGTCGCCCGTGCGGTTGCCAGCGCAGAGCGTTGCGGGCTCATCACCGCGTAGGTCTTGGGCACCGCCTCCGCGAGCACGAAGAAGACGATCACGTTCAGCACGACACCGATCGCGACGCCGACGCCGCCGGCGAGGCGGTCGGCCAGCTGTGCCCACAATGTCGTCTGCACGATCTGGCACACCTGCACCAGCAGCAGCAGCGCGTTGACCCACCGCTCGGGCTCGTCGACCAATTTCTTCAGCGCCTTGCCCGACTTGAGCCCCTTGTCGGCGAGCGACGCAGCGCGGGGCTTGGACATGCGCGACAGGCCCATCTCGGCGACGGCCAGGAACATGAGGAAGACGAGCATCAAGAAGATGCCCACCACCATCAGCAGGTCGGTGTTGGTGAACTCGCCGGCGATCACTCTTCATGCCCCTGTCGAAAGCCTTCGGGGGCGGGTCCGCCCCAGTGGTGCGCCTGTAACAACTCCAACTCGCGCGCCCGCATGCGGGCCAGCGACGTCTCGTCGTCGTGGTCGTAGCCGAGGATGTGCAGCACACCGTGCACCACCAACAGCGCCAACTCGTCGTCCAGCGTGCCGGCATGCTCTGGGGCCTGGCGGGCAGCGACCGCCGGGCACAGCACGACGTCGCCCAGCAGCAACGGCATGTCGCCCGGGTCGGGCGGCGCGCGGTCGGGACCACGGCTGGGAGGCTGGCCCATCAGCACGACTTCCGCCTCAGCGGCGTCGATGGGGAATGCGAGCACATCGGTGGGACCCGGCTTGCCCATGTGCTGCTCGTTGAGCTCGGTGATCTCCGTCTCGCCCACGAACAGCAGCGCCAGTTCGGCGAGGCCGCGCACACCTTCTGCGCGCAGCACGGCCTCCGCCAGCGCCTGCCAACGATCCAGCTGCACGGGAACGGCAGTCTGTTCGTCGGCGACGAACACCTCCGGTTCGCCGTCTCCACCGACTCGGCGCGGGGCGTCGATGTGTGGGTGATCAGCCACGGCGGTGCCCCTCGTCGGCCTTCTCATACGCGGCGACGATGTCGGCGACGATGCGATGGCGGATGACGTCGGTCTTGCGCAGGTGCACGAAGGACAGGCCCTCGATGCCGGTGAGCGTCTTCTCCAGCCCCAGCAGACCACTCCGTCCGTCGGGGACGTCGATCTGCGTGGTGTCGCCGGTGACCACGACCTTCGACCCGAAGCCGATGCGAGTGAGGAACATCTTCATCTGCTCGGGCGTCGCGTTCTGGGCCTCGTCGAGAATGATGAAGCTGTTGTTCAACGTGCGGCCGCGCATGAAGGCCAGCGGCGCCACTTCCACCGCCTGGCGCTCGAGCAGCTTCTGCGCACCTTCGGGGTCCACCATGTCGTACAACGCGTCGTACAGGGGTCGCAGGTACGGGTCGATCTTGGCCATCAGGTCGCCCGGCAAGAAGCCGAGGCGCTCGCCGGCCTCTACCGCCGGGCGAGTGAGGATGATGCGCTGCACCTGCTTGGTCTGCAGCGCGTGCACCGCCATCGCCACCGCCAGCCAGCTCTTGCCGGTTCCGGCTGGGCCGAGCCCGAAGGTGATGACGTTGTCGCGAATGGCATCGACGTAGCGCTTCTGACCGGCCGTCTTCGGTCGGATCGGTTTGCCCTTCGAGCCACGCAGGATGTCGTCGGTGAGCACCTTGCTGGGGCGCTCGTTCTCCCTCATCATCTCGATGCTGCGCCGCAGCGAGGCCTCGTCGAGATGCTGGCCCTGTTGCAGCAACATCACGAGCTCCTCGATCAGACGACCGACTGCCTCGGCCTGCGGCCCGTCGACGTGGATCTCATTGCCGCGAGCGACAACGGTGGCCTCGGGGAACGAGGCCTCGATGAGGCGCAGGTGTGCGTCGCGCTGGCCGACGAGCGCCGCCATGAGATGCGCGCCGGGCACGACCACCGTGTACGGCTGGGTCAGTGACGTCATGCGGAAAGGCCGGAGGCGCTGTTCATTCGCTCATACGGTAGCGAACCGGGACCCGTCCCGGCACCGATTCAGCTCGCCGGAGCAACGGCCGGAACCTGCGCGAAGTCCACGGCGTAGTAATAGGAAGCGCCCAACATCGTGACCGGGGCAGGCCCCACGAAGGACTTGGCCAGCCGCGCCATCATCTCTGCGAACCCACCTTCCGGGCCCGCCTGATGCACGAGTGGCGCGTCGAACACCAACAGCGCGCCATCGGCGGCCTCGCGGCGCAGCACTTCCTTCGCCAGCCGGATGATGGCGCCCTGGGCGGCGAACACCGGGTGGACGACGAGCCACATGATGTAGTGCACCTGCCGACCGGAGTGGCGCTGGTCGAAGTAGGCCCGGCTGAGATAGCGCGTCGGTCCGATGTCGGTGGCGATCAACGTCATCGCGATCGGTCGATCGTCGTCCCACAGCACCCACAGACGGTTGTCGGGGTCGTCGATCGCTTCATCGAACTCGTGGCGGAACAGCATCTCGTGACTGGGCGACTCGGTGGCCATCGGGCTGTAGGCGTCCTGGTACAGGTACCACAGCCGATCCCGCAGGCCGGCGTCGCTGACGGTGGGGTGACGGGTCACGAACACGGCTGAACCACCGTTGTTCTGCACGGTGAGTGACTCCGCCTCCACCCATTGCGCGAACTTGAGCACATGCGCGTAGCATAAGGAGCCACCACGTTGCGTGGGTGGATAGTGTCCCGCCGGGAGGGGCATGGAGCGACAACGGGCACGATGGAGCTGGGTCTACTTCGCCATCGGCGCTGCGGCGACCGTGGCGTCCCTCGCCGCGTCCGATGTTGCCGTCACCGAGACCTTCTACATGGTCGCAGCGTTGCAGATCCTGCCGTTCCTGCTGCTCGCGCATCATCTGCAGCACATCTCCTGGCGGCCGATCCTGCTGTTCGCCGCGATGGGCGCGTGCTACGCGGGCGAGCGCGCGATATCCGGCAACGACCCGACGTACTCGTCCGCGCCAGCGGTTCTGCTCGTGCTCGCGGCAGCCGCGTGCATGGCGGGTGGCGTGATCTCCTTGGTGCGGTCCAGCCTGCCCGGCCCAACTCGTGGGCTCTGGGGCGACGCACTGATCGTCGGCCTCGGGACATGGATCATCAGTTGGGCCACCCTCGTCCAACCGATCAGCAAGGTCGAAGGGCACCGCGACCTCGCCGTCGTGCTGTACGGCCTGCTGCAGCCGACATCGTCCGTGGTCATGTTCTTCGCAGCAGTGCTGATGCTCAGCCGGCATCAGCGGCCGCCTGCTCTGTGGTTCATCGGTGGCGCACTCAGCTGCAACATGATCGGCGACATGCTCTACGCCCTCATGGACGCCGGGCACATGTCGGACGGCGGCGAGCGCTTCGCCTTGGCCGCCTACGTGGGTGCCTACTTCGCTGCCACCGCGGGCTTCTTGCACCCTTCGGTCCGCGAACTCGGACGGGCCCAGGCCAACCCACGGCCGGACTCGCTCGGGCGGTTGATCGTCACCACCGGGGCGCTGCTGATTCCGGTGGTGGTGCTTGCCGGCACGACGCCAACGGAAGCGGGCGACCGCTGGGTGCGGCTCGGCTCGGCGCTGGTGCTGGCTCTCGTGGTCACCATCCGCGTGGTCACCGCGGTGAAAGCCAACAGTCGCGCCCAGGCGGAACTGATCCACGGCGCGCAGACGGATCCGCTCACCGGGTTGCCCAACCGCACCGTCCTGCTCGAGCGGATCAACGACGTCATCGGTTCCACGTGGCGGGCAGATACGCATCCCACGCTGTACTTCGTCGACCTCGACCGGTTCAAGAACATCAATGACTCGCTCGGCCATGCCGCCGGCGACGAGGTGCTGGTGACCGTTGCTCGCCGCTTGGTCAACGCTGTCACGCCCGACGCGATGGTGGCCCGCCTGTCGGGCGACGAATACGTCGTGCTCGACACCACGGCCACCTCGCAGGGTGCCGCCATGGCGTGTGCGGAGCGCCTGCTCGCCGTGTTCCGCGAGCCGCTCGCACTCAGCCAGGGCGACGTGTTCGTGACCGCCAGCATCGGCGTGGCGGCGATCAACCCCACCTCCACCACGTCTGCGGAAGACCTCGTGCGCCACGCGGACACCGCCATGTACCGCGCCAAGGACGCCGGCCGCAACTGCCTCGCGGTGTATGACGAGTCGATGCACGAGCGCGTCGCTCACCGCTTGGCCGTCGAGACAGCGCTGTACCGCGCGCTCGATCGGCGCGAGCTGCGCCTGTTCCACCAGCCGATCCTCGACCTGCAGTCCGGCGATGTCGTCGGCTTCGAAGCGCTCATGCGCTGGCAGCAGGCGGACGGCACGATCGTGTCGCCCGCGGAGTTCATCCCTATCGCCGAGGACACTGGCACCATCGTGCCCATCGGATCGTGGGCGATGCTGGAGGCACTCACTCAGCTACGGCGCTGGATCGACGACGCTGTCTGCAGCCCCAGCGCCACCATGTCGGTCAACGTGTCCCCTCGCCAGCTCAGCGACACCAACTTCCCTGCCATCGTCAGCGAGGCACTCACACGATCCGGCGTCTCACCGCAGCTGCTGTGGTTGGAGGTCACCGAGAGCGTGATGATCGCCGAGCCGGAGCTCGCGCTGGCCACGCTGCGGCGCCTGCGTTCACTGGGGGTGCGTGTCGCACTCGACGACTTCGGTACCGGCTATTCGTCGCTGTCGCTGCTGCAGAAGTTCCCGCTGCAGCGCATCAAGATCGACCGGGCTTTCGTTCACGGCGTCGCCGACAACCCCAACGATCGCAGCCTGGTACGCACCATCGTGGCCATGGGCCGCTCGCTGGGCCTCGACATGGTGGCCGAGGGCGTGGAGAGCGTACACCAGCTGCAGGTACTCAGCGATCTCGGGTGCACGAAGGCCCAGGGCTACCTCATCAGCCACCCGGTGCCGCCCGACGCAATGCGCAGCACGGTGGCCGCGCTCGAGCGGCTGGGCCAGTTCCCTGGGCTGCGCACCGACCCGGCCTTCCGGGTCAACTGACTACTTCGACAGCCAGGCGCGCAGCTTGCCCTGCGGCTCTGCCTGCACCGGCGCAGCTTTGGGCGTCACCTTGAAGCCGGCGGAGGTGCTGGCCGACTTCTCGCCGCAGCGGCAACGCTCGGAGCGCGGGACGTCACCCAACACCATGTCCACGTGGGCCCCACATCCGGCCCAGCTCGGCTTCCCACACTGCTTGCACGTCACTCGTCTGCACATACCCCCCAGGGTATCAGCCGGAACGCTGCGGTGACTACTTCTCCGACTGCTGGCGGGCTTCGATCGCCGTCGTGATGACGCCGTGCACGTGAGGCGGCGACATGCCCAAGGCCTCCCCGATCGAGCGGACACGTTGGTCGGTACGTGGGTCGATCACCTGCTCGGCCGCCATGATCGCGGCGGCCGTCGACAGCAACTGCTCCTTGCCCAGCGTGGTCAGGGCTTCGGACAGATACCGCAGGCGCTCGTCGAGCGGCGACTGGCCGACACGCTGGAGATCGGCAACGAGTGTTTCGTCGTTGTACCCGGGAATCTGACGTGATCCGAGCTCGACAGCGACGCGCCGCTCTTCGGCACCAGCGACTTCGTCGGCCATCAGCACGGCCGCCAGTACCTCTCGGAGGCCACCGGCCAACTGGGCGGTGAACTCCTCGTTGGTGGGGTTGGACAGGACCTGCGGGTCGAACAAGCGCTTGGTGACACCGCACCGCACGTAGGTGCCCACGACGCTCAACGGGATCAGCGGAATCCAGAACAGCGTGAACCACCGACGCGCCACCACCAGGTCGTACGGCCCATCCATGCGTGTGGCCGGGGAGAAGAACGTCCCCGATTCCTTCACCGAGAGCCTGGTGCGCCAACCCCACACGATGAACATCTCCGCCCCCTTCGAGCCGCCAGTCGCCGAACGTTAGCCGAGACCGCTCAGACCTCGGGGTCGTGCATCAGTTCGCGGACCTCCTGAGCACAGCGGCAGGCGGCAGCGAACCGTGCTGCCCACTGAAGCGCCTCGGCACGCGTCGGCACATCGATGATGGAGAAGCCCCCGAGGACCGCCTTGGTCTCGGGGAACGGCCCGTCGGTGATCGTGCCGTCCGTCGCGACGATCGATGCCTGCTGCCGATCCACCCCGGCACCCGTCACCCACACGCCGGCAGCCTTGGCTGCCCGTAACACCTCGTGCGCAGCTTCGCCGACCTCGACCAAGTCGTCCTGCAGGTGGTCCATCGAGCCGTCGTCGAACGAGATGAGGTAGCGGGGCATACGCAGATCCTGGCACACCCCTGTGACGCGGATCGGGGGACCCGGCTGGCGAGTCCCCCGAACACAATCTGGAGGCGACGATGGGAATCGAACCCATGTGGAGGGCTTTGCAGGCCCTTGCCTCAGCCACTCGGCCACGTCGCCACAGCTCGGTCGCCCGAGTCGCCTGCACGATAGCGGAGGATCGTACGATCCGACCCATGACACGACGCGCCACCGCCCTCCTGCTCCCCCTCCTGTTGTTGGCCGCCTGCAGCGACGACGGCGGTGACACCGCCGTCACGTCCTCCGCCTCCACTCAGGCGCAAGCGTCCACCACCGCGGCGGCAGTCGAGACCACGCAGGCGCCGGTGGACCCGGCCACGGCGTTCGCCGACGCCGGCCCCTACCCGGTCGGCGTCACGACGCTGCAACTCGCCACGGGCCCGCTGGTGGAGGTGTGGTACCCGGCGGTGGAGGGCAGCTCGGGCAGCGAGACCTACGACCTGCGTGATTACGTGCCCGAGGCGGTGCGAGCTCTGCTCACGGCGGACATCCCGGCCGGGGGCACCTATGCCGCCGGGCGCGACGCAGCCGTCGCCGACGGCCAGTTCCCGATCGTGTTGTTCAGCCACGGGTACTCCGGCGTGCGTGTGCAGAGCACCTTCCTGACCTCGTCGATGGCCAGCTGGGGGATGATCGTCGTGGCCCCCGAACACCCCTCCCGAGATCTCACCGCTGTGCTCGGGGGGACGGCTGACGGTGCCTCCACAGACGCCGTCGACGACCTGCTGCAGAGCCTCGACCTGATCATCGCCGCCGGCGCTGACCCAGCCAGCCCGTTCAACGGCCACGTCGATGCGGAGCACGTCGCTGCTGTCGGACACTCAGCCGGTGGGCCAACGGTTGTCGGAGCGGCCGCAGATGACCGAGTCGACGGTTATGTGTCCTTGGCATCAGGGAGCTACCCGGACCGCGAAATGCCGGCCAAGCCGTCGTTGTTCGTCGCCGGGTCCACCGACGGCGTGGTTTCCGCAGAGCAGATCACGCGCCCCGCCTACGAGGCCGCGCCCGCACCGTCCACCCTGTGGATCATCCAGGACGCCGGCCACAACGCATTCGACGACTTCTGCACGTTCGGCAACGGCACCGGCATCATCGGGCTCGCCGAGGCCTCCGGCCTCGGAGCGTTCTTGGACGGGGCACCGCAGTTGCGCACGCTGGGAGAGGACGGCTGCGTGCCGCCCGCGGTGCCGGTGGAGACCACCTTCCCGATCATCCGTCACGTGGTGACCGCCTGGGTGCTGTCCTTGTTCGGCAGCGAACCGGCCACCGGGCTCGGCCCGGAGGTGGCCGACGCCTACGTCACACCGGTGGTCATCGAGCAGAAGTGAGGCTCAGGCCCCGCGCACGGTAAAGCCGAGCGCCCGCGCACCCTGCGCCTGCCGCAAGTCGAATGTGATGAAGGACAGACCAGGTATCGCCAACCGTTGAGCGCACGCCAAGTGCAGCGCATCGAGCGAGCGAACTCCAAGGTGCTCGGCGATCTCCGCGCCGGCCCAGCACACTGCCTCGTCCGCCATCACCATCGCGAACGAGTCGAGATCAGTACTCACCCGCCGACGCAACGCCGGAAGGTCGGAGGGGGACGCGACGCGAGCGAGATTCCGGCGCAGCTCGATCGCCGTGACCCACGACGTCACCAACACCGGATCAGCGGCCAACAACTCGTCGGCCAGACCGGAATCGGGCTCGTCGATGTAGCGCTTCATCAGCGCACTGGTATCGACGTACGTGGTCACTCGCCGCGGTCCTCGCCCAGCACTTCCAGCGTGCGACGCGTGGAGGTGACCCTGGGGATTTGCGGCAGCGGTGCCGGGTCGAGCGGAAGTCGAAGCCAGCCTTCCTCTGCGGCGCGCTGCAGTGACGCGGCGCCAGGCACGGCGATGATTTGTGCCTTCGGCACACCTCGATCGGTGACGATGACCGTTTCGCCCCGAGCCGCACGTTCGAGGTAGTCGGAGAGGTGCTGTTTCAGCTCGCGCACACCGATGTCCATGTGGACACATTAGCGCCTGATGTGGACACGTGCCGTCACGACCTGCTGTCGAAGAATCTGCGATAGTTGGCGCACCATGAGCACCACCACCGCTCCCCGTTTCGTGCGCGCCGACGGCCCGGACAAGGTCACCGGCTCCGGGCGCTACACCGCCG
>CAZREK010000039.1:0-12411 GCA_964598965.1 uncultured Bifidobacterium sp.
CCCGCCTCGACGGCGAGGTCGAGCAAGCTGCGCGTGACAGCGACCAGGTACTCGTTGTGCGACTGACGCAACCGTTCCGCAGCGGGAACGAGCGCCAGATCGCGGGCGAACGCGGGTGTGATGCGACTGACCGCCACCGTTGCACCGCGGAGGTAGGCCCGCACCGCGTCCAAAGGGCCCATGTCGAGATCGATCGAGTCGCGGGCGCTGCGCCCGATGTGCCACAGATGACGATCCACCATCAGCAACACCAACTCGTCACGACTCTGCGCCACGTTGTACAGCGTGCGCAGTGAGCAGTTCGCCCAGGCCGCGATCTCCGCCATCGTCAGGTCGGCGAAGCCCTCGTCGAACAGCTCGCCGAGATGATCGATGATCTCTCGTTGGCGGGCGGTGAGTTGACGTTCACGTTCGCGGCTGAGCACCGGCACGGGGTGCGGCACAGCTTGCAACCGTTGCAGCATGTTCAGACGACCAGCCTCGACACGTTGCACGGTGGCGGTGCGCACAGCGGTCAGCCTTCGCCCAGCAGTGCGACGGGCAGATCGACGACGCGGGCACGCAGCCACTCGCCGAGGCTCTTGGCTTGGCCGTCCTGGCGGGTGGAAGCGGCGACACCCTCCTGCAGCAGGCCGTGGATCAGGAAGTTCAGCGAACGCAGCGCAGGAAGCTCGTAGCGGTCGACTGACAGCGACGACACCTCGGGCAGCAACTCCCCAAGCCGCTCGGTGGTGAGGAACTCGCGCAGCCACACCCAGGCCTCGTCGGTGCGCGTGAACACGCCCAGGTTGGCGTTGCCACCTTTGTCGCCGCTGCGGGCACCCACTACGAGGCCGAGAGGTCCGCGGCGCGTGAGGCCGCTGAGCGGCGTGCCCACCGGGCCGACCGCAGGTTCGATCGCAGCAGCCGGCCGTGCGTCAGTCGGCACCGTCGACTCGATGACCGTGTGTGCTTCGCCCACCACGACGTGCTGGGGCACCAGTTCCGCGGGCACCAACGCAGGGCGGTACACGCCGTACGGGGAACCCGCCGACGGCCCTCCGCGCAGGCCGAAGAAGCCAGGGATCGATGCGAGCGCGATCTCGATGAACGCGTTGGAGAAGGCGCGACCAACCTTGCGTTCGTCGGGGTCCTTGACGGTGATCTGCAGTGCGGCCACCGCCTGCTCGTTGGTGGGCGGGTCCGGCCGATCCGTGCGCACTAGGCGAGTGGTGACGCTGGCGAACTCGTCGGGCCGGTGCGGGCACGCAGCCCAGAAGGCGTCTTCGACCAGCTTGGCCTTGGCCTCGATGTCGAGACCGACCAGCGCGACGGAGAGATCGTTGCGGAACCCTCCGAGTTCGTTCATCGCCACCTTCAGGGTGGACGGCGGTGGCTCGCCGCGTGTGCCCGAGATGAGCACGCGGTCGCGCTCGATCTGCTGCAGCCGGACGGTGTCGAAACGAGCCGTCACATCGGGCCCCAGGTACGCCGGCGAACCGATCTCGTACAGCAACTGCGAGGTGACCGTGCCGACGGAGACTTCGCCGCCGGTGCCGTCGTGCTTGCCGATCACCGACGAACCGTCGGCGGCAACCTCCGCCCACGGGAACCCGACACGTTCCATGCCGGGCACTTCGGTGAAGAACGAGTAGTTCCCCCCGGTGGCCTGCGTGCCGCACTCGATCACGTGGCCCGCCACCACTGCACCCGCCAGCTGATCCCATGTGTCGCGCGCCCAGCTGTGATGCCACGCTGCCGGACCGCACACGACGGCCGCGTCGGTGACGCGTCCGGTGACAACGATGTCCGCGCCGCGGGTGAGCGCCTCCACGATCCCCCAACAGCCGAGGTAGGCGTTGGCGCTGATGAAGCGCGACACGTCGCCGATGGGGGCACCGGTGTCGAGATGCGCCAAGTCGACGCCTGCGGCGACCAGCTCGGCCAGACGCGGCAGTAGATCGTCGCCGGACACGTAGGCGACTGTCGGCGACAGGCCCAGCTTGGCCGCGACCTCGAGCACGGCTTCCGCGCAGCCTGCCGGGTCGAGGCCACCGGCGTTGGTGACCACCTTGATGCCGCGGTCGAGGCAGGTGCCCATCACCTGCTCCATCTGCTGCACGAAGCTGCGCGCGAAGCCGCCATTCGGGCGCGAGGCGCGCGAGCGGGCCAGGATCAGCATGGTCAGCTCCGCCAGCCAGTCGCCGGCGAGCACGTCGATCGGCCCGCCCTCCACCATCTCCTTCGCCGCCGACAACCGGTCGCCGTAGAAGCCGGAGCAGTTGGCGATGCGGATCGGTCGCTTCGCCGGCACGTTCACGCCCCAGCCTCCCCGCCGGCCTCGGCGTCGTCACCCACGCTGTCGAAGACGAGCAGCAAGGTGCCGTTGTCGACGTGCTGACCCTCGGACACGCGCACCTCCGCGACGCGGCCGTCGGCCGGCGCCTTGATGTGGTGTTCCATCTTCATCGCTTCCATCACCACCAGCACCTGACCGGCACTCACCGTGTCGCCGGCACTGACGCGCACGTGCAGCACGGTGCCCGGCATCGGAGCCACCAGACCGCCGACCGGGCCCTCACCTCCGGGTACGTGGAAGCGCGGCACCTCGCGCAACGCGAGCGTGCCTCGTGAGGTCTGCACGTAGAGGGTGTCGCCCACGCGACTGATGCGGCTGGTGGCCCTGCGCCCGTCGACCACCACGTCGATCTCGTGCGCTGCATGGCGCAGCACCCGAGCGACACGTCGGTCACTGGTGCGGAACGATCCGTCGCGCTGCGCGCGGTAGGCGACGGTGATGGTGTGCTCGCCGTGCGCGAGGTCGATGCGCTCCGCGGGCAGGCGCGCATTGCGCCAACCGCTCGGCAGGTCGCGCCACACCGTGGCGTTTGCTCGGTTCTCGCCTTGCACCCACAACGCTGCAGTGATGGTTGCCCGCTGGATCTCGTCGTCGTCGATGTTGATCGTGGTCGGGGGTTGCACCCGCGTGATGAAGTCGGTGGTGGTGTCGCCCGCGAGGAACGTCTCGTGACGCAACACGCCGGCGAGGAAGTCGCGGTTGGTCACCACCCCACCGAGGTGCAGCCGTTCCAGCGCCAACGCCAGCCGACCCGCAGCCTCGCGACGCGTCGGGGCGTGAGCAATCACCTTCGCCAGCATCGGGTCGAACTGCGTGCCGACGACCGAGCCGGCCTCCACACCCGAATCCCAACGCACCGCCGGGGCCGCCGCCGGCGCGAACGCGGCCAGGGTGCCATTCGCCGGCAGAAAGCCGTTGGCAGGGTCTTCGGCGTACAAGCGCACCTCGATGGCGTGGCCATGGAAGTTGATGTCACTCTGCGCAACATCGAGCGCTTCACCGCTGGCGACCCGCAGCTGCTCGCGGACGAGGTCGACGCCGGTGACGGCCTCGGTGACCGGGTGCTCGACCTGCAGACGCGTGTTGACCTCGAGGAAGAAGAACTGCCGCGTGTCGTCGTCGAGCAGCATCTCCACCGTGCCCGCCGACTCGTAGCCGATGGCGCGTCCGAGCCGAATGGCCGCCTCGCCCATCGCGGTGCGCAGAGCATCGTCCACAGCGGGGGAGGGCGACTCCTCGACGATCTTCTGGTGGCGTCGCTGAATCGAGCACTCGCGCTCGCCGAGGTGCACGAGGTTGCCGTGGTGGTCGCCGAGCAACTGGATCTCGACGTGGCGCGAGTTGGCGACATAGTGCTCGAGGAAGACTCGGTCGTCGCCGAACGACGATGCCGCTTCACGCCGGGCGGAAGCGACCGCCTCGACCAGTTCCTCGGCTGCGTACACCACGCGCATGCCCTTGCCGCCACCGCCGGCTGCCGCCTTCACCAGCAGCGGGTACCCGACCCGGGCCGCCTCCGCGGGGTCATCGGGCCGGTCGCTCGACGGCAGCGTGGGGACGCCTGCCTCGATGGCGACACGCTTGGCCGCAAGCTTGTCGCCCATCGACTGGATCGTCGAGGGTGAGGGACCAACCCACACCAGCCCTGCGGCCTGCACCGCGGTGGCGAAGGCGGCGTTCTCCGACAAGAAGCCGTAGCCAGGGTGAATCGCTTCGGCACCGGTCGCCTGCGCAGCAGCGATCAACGCAGCACCGTCGAGATAGCCGGTGGTGAGGTGCACGGCCTCGTCCGCCTCGGCCACGTAGGGGGCGTGCTCGTCGGCGTCGACGTACACCGCGACACAGCGGATGCCCATTTCGCGCGCGGTGCGGATGATGCGGCGGGTGATCTCGCCGCGGTTGGCGATGAGGAGTGAGCGGATCACAGCCGGAACACCCCGTAGCCAGGCGCGCCCTCGACAGCGCGGTTCTTGACGACCGACAGGCACAGGCCGAGCACCGTGCGCGTGTCGCGCGGGTCGATGATGCCGTCGTCGGAGATTGCCCCGGAGGCCGCAAGTGCGAGCGACCCCTGCTCCTGGATCGCTTCCACCATTGCCACGATCGCTGCGTCCTCCTCTTCGTCGAACGGCAGGCCGGCACGTGCCGCCTGGTTGCGGCGCACGATCGACATGACACCGGCGATCTGCTTGGGACCCATCACCGCGATCTTCGCCGTCGGCCACAGGAAGGTGAAGCGGTTGCCGTACGCGCGACCCGACATGCCGTAGGTGCCAGCACCGTACGAGGCGCCGACGATCACGGTGAGGTGCGGCACCGTCGAGTTGGTGACCGCGTTGATCATCTGCGAGCCCTTCTTGATGATGCCCGCAGCCTCGAAGTCGCGGCCCACCATGTAGCCGGTGATGTTCTGCAAGAACACCAGCGGCACGTCGATCTGGTTGTTGAGCTGGATGAAGTGCGCCGCCTTCTCCGCAGCCTGCGGGTAGATCACCCCGTTGTTGCCGAGGATGCCCACCTGGTGGCCGTGGATCGACGCCCACCCGCACACCATCGTCGGCCCATAGCGCGGCTTGAACTCCTCGAAGCGCGAGCCGTCGACGACGCGGGCGATCACGTCGCGGATGTCCAGCGGCTGGCGCAGGTCGCGGCTGACCAGGCCGAGCAGTTCGTCGGGGTCGTAGAGCGGGGCATCGGAGCGCATCGGCACCGCGCCGACGGGCTTGCGCCAGTTGAGGTGCGACACGACCTCGCGGCACATGCGGATCGCGTCCATCTCGTCCTCGGCGAAGTAGTCACCGAGACCGGACACCTCCGCGTGCAGCTTGGCGCCACCCAGCGTCTCGTCGTCGGATTCCTCGCCGGTGGCCATCTTCACCAGCGGCGGCCCGGCAAGGAAGATCTTCGACTGGTCCTTGACCACGATGTTGTAGTCCGACATGCCCGGTTGGTACGCACCGCCTGCCGTCGAGGAACCGAACACCACGCACACCGTCGGAATGCGCAGCTTGGAGAGCTCGATCATCTCGTAGAAGAAGCGACCGGTCTCCGCGAAGTGATCGACCTTGACCTTGCGCTTGCCCTCGCCGCCGGTCTCCACGCGCAGGTCGGCACCTGCTGACTCGACGAAGCTGACGTACGGGATGCGGTTGTCACGAGCGATCTCCAGACCTCGCATCCACTTCTTGGCCGCATAGGGGGTGAGCGCGCCACCGAGCACGGAGGGGTCGTTGGCGACGATCACGCACTCGGTGCCGGCAATCAGGCCGACCCCCACCACCATGCCGCCACCGATGACATAGTCCGAGTCGTATGCGGCGACCGGGCTGATCTCGTAGAACGGCGTGTCAGGGTCGAGCACATTGGCGATGCGTTCGCGCACCGGCAGCTTGCCGCGCTGACGCATCCGCTCCATCGCCTTCTCGCCACCGCCAGCTTCTGCCTGGTCGAGCAAGCCGTCGATCACCGCGATCTGCTCGAGCAGGTCGTCGCGGTTCTTGCGGAACTGTTCGCCACCCGTGTCGACCTGCGACCGCAACGGTGGCGCGAGCAACACCCGCGTGTTCGCATCCCTCATGGCGCGCCACCATAGAGCGGTAATGGATGCTCCGCAAGATTACCGCTGGGAGATGTTCCTGCGGTAGCGGTGCCAGGTGATGGCGGTCATCAGGCTGTAGACCAGGGTCACCGCGGCAACTACCACCAAGGCAGGCAGCACGCCACCCAGCGCGCACAGGCCGGCCGCGGCGGGTACCCCGAGCAGGCGCTCGGGTGAGACGCGACGGGTGACGCGGTACTGCAGAGCGGACAGGCCGGCGACGAAGAACACCACCGACAACCCGAGCAACCAGCGGTCGTCGCTGGTGAGGTGGCCGTTGGGGTGTGGCACGAGGTGCTTCACCACCACGGCGTACAGCACCAGGCCGAAGACCAGCGGGAAGTGGTCGAACGTGTACAGGTCGCGGGCCATGCGACCTCGGTCGATACCGGTGGCCTCGCGCAGCACGCGCTCGCCGACCTGGGGGATGAACGCGAAGTAGGCCCACCACAACATGCAGGCCAGGGCCACGCACACGCCGAGCGCGAGGACGGTGCGGAAGTCCAGGCCGATCTCCGTCGCTGCACCGCCCGCGGCCACCAGCACTTCGCCGAGAGCGATGATCACGAACAGCGCATGGCGTTCGGCGAAGTGCACGGGGTCGATCGTCCACTCGCCCGCCGTCGCCCGCAGGCCGCCGATGACGTTCAGCGCGCCGGCCACCGCCCACGCGGCGGTGCGCAAGTCGCCGTGCAGGAACGACCCCGCCAACACCACGGCCGGCGCGACCAACGCGAACGACACGTACTGCACGAAGCCCACACGCGCGAGCGGGTCGGCGATCACGAACCCGCCGTGCATCGCCAGCACCAGCACCTGCACGCCGAAGTAGGCCGCACCGAACCAGACGCCCGTGTGGTGGAAGGCGTGCGGGATGGCGATGGTCATCAACAGGGTGACCGGGATGAGGCTCAGCACCATCACGCGCGTGTGCGCGTACTTCTGGAAGTCGGCGGCGGAACCGGCCCACGTGAACTGCGACCACTGCCACCACACCAGCAGCGCGACGATGAACGCCTGCGCGGTTCCACCGGCCGACGGGTGCTTGCTGATCATCGACGCGATCTGCGTGACGGCGAACACGAAGACCAGGTCGAGGAACAGCTCCAGGTTGCTGGCGTGACGCTCCTCGATGACGTCCAACGTCAGCCCTGCCGGATGGACGCGGCGCGGGCGTGGGCGGGGAAGCCCTCGTGCGCGCACATCGCGAGGATGGTGGGTGTCATGCGCGCCAGGGCGCGCTCGTCGGCGCGGGCGACTGCGGTGCGCTTCAGGAACGTTTCGGCGGTGATGCCGCTGCTGACGTGAGCGAACCCGCCGGTGGGCAGGCTGGCCGGACAGCCGATGACGAAGTTGCCCGCGCTGAACAAGGTGGACTGGCCGACCAGGATCTCGCCCGCGTTGACCAGCAGGTCGAGCAGTTCGCCTTCCACGTCGGCGGCCACCGCCACCTGCAGGTGCTCGGGCGCCCAGCGGTTGGCGACCTGCGCGGCCTCGGCCAGCGAGCTGACGAACACGCACCCGCCGTTGGGCCCGAGCGCAGCGCGCGCGGCCTCCGCTCGTGCAGCGGGCAGCTGTGCCAGTTCCTGTTCCAGCGCGGCATCGACCGCATCGGCGAACGCACCGGAGAACGTGATCAGCAGGACCGCGGAGTCGGAGCCGTGCTCGGCCTCGTTCAGCAGGTCGGCGGCGGCGAGACGCGGGTCGGCCGAGTCGTCGGCGATCACCACGCTCTCCGTGGGGCCCAGGATCATCATCGTGGCCACGCCGTAGCGCTGCATCTCCACCTGCGCGCACGCCACCGGCGGGCTGCCGGGGCCGACGATCTTGCGCACCTGCGGGATCGTCTGTGTGCCAAAGCCCAACGCGGCCACACCGGCCGGGCCGTTCACACGGAACACGTGCTCGATGCCCAGCTTGCGGCACACCACCAACACCGCCGGGTCGATACGACCGCTGCCGTCGGGCATGGGCGGCACCACCAATGCCAGCGTGGGCACGCCCGCCACCGTGGCGGGCACGGCGAGCTGGTAGGCGACGCTGGGGTAGCTGGCCTTGCCGCTGGGCACGAACAGGCCGGCGGACGAGATGGGTGTGACCTTCTCACCGACGGTGAGGCCCGGCTCGCTGACGAAGCTCCAATCCTGCGCCCGTTCCATCAGTTGCTCGTTGAACGCCCGCAGGTGGGCGATCGCGTCGTCGATGGCCGCGTCGACCTCGGGGGCCACCGTCGCGGCGGCCAGTTCGTCGGCCGTGGCGCGCAGCTGATGCGGTTCCAGCGACACCTTGTCGAAGTCGCGCAAGGCGCGGCAGACGGCCTCGTCGCCGTTGGCGCGCACGTCGTCGATGATCCGGCCGATGGAAGCCTTCAGCCCCTCGTCGAAGATCGCCTCCAGGCCGCGCTCGCACAGGGCGCGCCGCGCGGCCTCGTCCATGGAGGCCCACGTCATCCGTCGCATCACCGGCATGGTGGTGACGCTACCGGGCACCCACCCACTCATAGTCGACGCCCAGCGACCGATAGGTGCGCTCCGCCCGCTCGTCGCGGCTGAGCAGGGTGCGGCCATGTGCCAGAGCCGCCGCGCCGACCAATGCGTCGTACACGGTGCTACCCGCGAGGCCATGTTCTCCCAGCTGCCGCAGCAGAGTGGCCTGACGACGGGCGTCGAGATAGCACGGGTCGGGAAAGGCCTGCGCAATCAGACTGGCAGCGACGGCCGGCTCGACGCGGAGCGCGCCCGGCAGGCGAGTCAGCACCGAGAAGGTCTCGAATACTGCATGACCGGCGAGCGCCGGCCGATGAGCGAGCACGGCCGCACGACAGGTGGCGTGCATTTCATGTGATGCGTCGAGCGCAGCAATGGCGACGCTGGTGTCGACGGCGTAGCGATGCTCAGCGCTGGTCACGGTCGCGCAACTCGCGGACATCGGTGTCGGTGAGCTGGACGGCGCCCAGTCGCTTCAGGCGGGGCAGCCCATCAACCACCTCGACTGCGCGCCAATGGTGGCGCACCACTTCGACGCGAATGGCGTTTCCGTCCTGAACCATCTCCAACTCGGCATCAGGGCCAATGCCAGTGGCATCGCGCAACGACTTCGGGATCACGACCCGTCCGACTCGATCAATCGTTACGCGCATGAGACGCACAGTACCGATTCAATGGGAAAATGGCAATCGATTACCACTCGATTCGGCAGCGATGCATCGGACCGTCAGCAGTAGGCTTCTCTCACGTTCCCCTTCTTCGCGAGGAGCGTTTGCCATGCCCGTCACCGTTGTCGTAGGCGCCCAGTGGGGCGACGAGGGCAAGGCCAAAGTCATCGACCTGTTGGCCGCCGAGCACAGCCATGTCGTGCGTTACCAGGGCGGCCACAACGCCGGCCACACCGTGGTGGTGGGTAGCGAGCGCTATGCGCTGCAGCTGATCCCGTCCGGGGTGCTGTACCCGCATGTTGTGCCAGTCATCGGGAATGGCGTGGTGGTGGACCTGCCGACCCTGTTCAAGGAGATCGACACGCTGGAAAGCCGCGGCATCTCCTGCCACCAGCTGAAGGTCAGCAGCCAGTGCCACCTCATCTTCCCGTGGCACCAGGCGCTCGATGCGTTGTACGAGGCCAAGCGCGGCGACGAACGCATCGGCACCACGCTGAAGGGCATCGGCCCGGCCTACGCCGACAAGGCCCGCCGCATCGGGTTGCGCGCCGGTGAGGTGCTGCACCCCACGGCCTTCGCCGCTGCGGTACGCGCTCAGGCCGAGTACCACAACCGCGAGATCGTCGGCCTGGGCGGCGAGGCTCTCGATGTCGACGGTGTCGTGGAGCACTTCGCCGCGTTGGGTGCCCGCCTGGCCCCCTACGTCACCGACACGGTGGAGTTGTTGCACGACGCGCTGGACCGCGACGAGGCCCTCCTGCTGGAAGGCGCGCAGGGGACCTTCCTCGACATCGACCACGGCACCTATCCGTTCGTCACGTCGTCCAACCCGACCGCTGGCGGCGCGTGCGTGGGTTCGGGCATCGGGCCGCGCTATCTCACCCGCATCGTCGGCATCTCCAAGGCGTACAGCACCCGCGTGGGTGCCGGCCCGTTCCCCACCGAGCTCACCGACGAGCTGGGCGACAAGCTGGTGGAGATCGGCCGCGAGTTCGGCACGGTCACCGGTCGTCGCCGCCGCTGCGGCTGGCTGGACTGCGTGATGTTGCGCAAGGCCGTGCGCCTGAACAGCCTCACCGAGCTGGCGCTCACCAAGCTCGACGTGCTCGACACGTTCGACGAGATCAAGGTGTGCACCGAGTACGACGCCGCCGGCAGGCCGGTGTACGCAGTGCTGCCCGGGTGGCTCACCGACATCAGCGCGGTCACCACCGTGGAGGGCCTGCCCGAGAGCGCGAAGGCGCTCATCCGGTTGGTGGAGAAGGAAGTCGGCGTACCGGTGCGCATCGTCGGTACCGGCGCCGAGCGGCACAGCTATGTCAGCTGGTCATAGGGTGAGCTGGTCATGATCCCCCGCTACACCCTGCCGGAGATGGCCAACGTCTTCAGCGACGTGGCCCGCTTCGAGCGCTACCTGGAGATCGAGCTGCTGGCCACCGAGGCCCACGCCGCGCTGGGTGTGGTGCCTCATGACGACGCCGTCGCCTGCCGACGCAACGCACCGACGGTGGACGAAGCGTTCGTGCAGGCGGTCAGCGAGCGCGAGGCGATCACCGACCACGACGTGGCTGCGTTCGTCGATGTGGTGCAGGACCGCATCGGCCGCCCCGCTGGCTCGTGGATCCACTACGGCCTGACCTCCAGCGACGTGGTCGACACCGCGTGGTGCTGGATGATGCGCGACGCGTGCGACTTGCTGATCGCTGCGTCGGGCGAGCTGTTGCGCACACTCATCGGGATGGCACGCGAGCACCGCGACACCGTGATGATCGGGCGTACCCACGGCATTCACGCCGAGCCCACCACCTTCGGCGCGAAGGTGGCGCTGTGGGCGCTGCAGGTGGAGCGCGACCGTCACCGCCTGGTCGATGCGCGCCGCACCGTCGCGGTCTGCAAGCTGAGTGGTGCGGTCGGCACGTACAGCAACATCGACCCGTCGATCGAGGCTCATGTGGCCGGCGCGCTGGAGCTGCACCCGGTGCCCGCCACGCAGGTGATCGCCCGCGATCGCCACGCCCAGTTCTTGTACGCGTGCGCGGCGGTGGGCTCCACGATGGAACTCATCGCGGTGGA
This sequence comes from uncultured Bifidobacterium sp., assembly GCA_964598965.1. Lineage (GTDB taxonomy): Bacteria > Actinomycetota > Acidimicrobiia > Acidimicrobiales > Ilumatobacteraceae > UBA668. The sequence goes on from CAZREK010000039.1 coordinate 11,164, forward strand.
GCTACGCCACCTGCAGCGCACCGAGGTACGCGAGGTGCAGGAAGGTTTCAAGCCGGGCCAGAAGGGTTCCAGCGCGATGCCGCACAAGCGCAACCCGATCGCGGCCGAAACGATCAGCGGGCTGTCGCGCGTGTTGCGCGGCAACCTGCAGGCGGGCCTCCAGGACGTGGCGTTGTGGCACGAGCGCGACATCTCGCACAGCTCGGTGGAGCGCGTGGTGCTGCCGGACAGCGCGCTGCTGGCGTATTACGTGCTGCGCCGCATGAATCGCCTGCTGCAGGGGCTGCAGGTGTTCCCGCAGCGGATGCTCGACAACCTGTGGGCCAGCCATGGCTTGGTGTTCAGCCAGCCGGTGCTGCTGGGTCTGGTGCAGGCGGGCCTCACCCGCGACGACGCGTACCGGATCGTGCAGGAAAACGCCGCGCGCGCGTGGGACGAAGGGCGCTCGTTCCGCGAGCTGTTGGATGCCGACCCGCGGGTGACCGTGCCCGCGAGCGTGCTGGACGAAGCGTTCGACCTGGCCCGCGCTGTTCGCCACGCCGGTCGTGGCGTCGACGCGCTCGACGCACTGGGCTGAGGTGCACATGACCACACTGCCGTTGTTCGATCTCGAGTCCGTCGGCCCCGACACCTATGTGGGCTACGGCCCGCAGTACCCGTGGGGCGGCCTGTACGGCGGCCAGATCGTGGCTCAGGCGTTGCGCGCCGCGTCGTACACGGTGGACGCCGCGCTGCACGTGCACTCGCTGCGCGCCTACTTCATCCGCCGCGGCGACCACACGCAATCCATCCGCTTCGAGGTGGACCGCATTCGCGACGGTCGCAGCTTCGCCACTCGCCGCGTCGTGGCGCACCAGGCCGTGGGGGCGATCCTCAACCTGGAGGCGTCGTTCCACGTGCAGGAGGACACCGAGGATCTGCAGCGCTTCCAGCTCAGCCCCTCGTTGCCTCGACCCGACGCGCTGCAGAGCGACGCGTGGACGGACGCGTTCGACCGGTGCGCCGTGCGCGATCTACCCGACGGTCGGCTGCCCGTGTGGATGAAGGTCAATGGCGAGCTGCCCGACGACCCGCTGCTGCACAACTGCTGGCTCGCCTACATGAGCGACGACATCCCCATCGACTCCATGCGCCACGGTCACCCGGTGTTCTGCACCGACGAAGGGCACCAACTGACGATGTCCGCCAGCCTGGACCACACCATCTGGTTCCACCGCCCGCTGCGCGCCGATCAGTGGCACCTCTACG
>CAZREK010000040.1:0-12295 GCA_964598965.1 uncultured Bifidobacterium sp.
GAATCCCTCCCGTTCCGCTGGTTGCAGACAATTCGCTGGCTCGCCGCACCGTGTCGCCGTAAGGTGACGGTGTCGGATCGATGCGCGTGGCGCGGAAGGAGGGTCGTGAGCATGAGCAAGGTCTTTGTGGCGTTCGCGTCCCTGCACGTCCCGGCATCGGTCGACTCGCGGCTCTGACACAGACCCGCCCGATGCCCTTCGCATCGAGGAGATCTCCCCATGGCTGCACCGCGCAGCAACCGCGCTCGCCGTTTCGACGACGACGAGTGGCAACCCGACCCGATCGAGCACGCGCTCGACGAGGTCGACGACATCACCGAACCTGACGAACTCGACGAGCCGTCGTGGTCCACCTACCGCGACGCCAGCCGTGGCCCCACGCCGCTACCCGCATGGGTGGTCACCGACCCGCGCGCCCTGGACACCGACCTGGGGGTGATGAAGACGGGCAAGGAGGCGGACGTGTCGCTGCTGCGCCGCGCCGTCACCGAACCCAACCCCGACCGAGGCGCGGGCGAGTGCCTGATGGCGGTGAAGCGCTACCGGTCCGCTGAGCACCGTATGTTCCACCGCGACGCCGGCTACCTGGAAGGCCGCCGTGTGCGTCGCAGCCGCGAGATGCGGGCGATGACCACGCGCACCACCTTCGGCAGAGAGCTGATCGCCGGGCAGTGGGCGTTCGCCGAATTCACCGTGCTCACCCGCCTGTGGTCGGCCGGTGCAGCCGTGCCGTACCCGGTGCAGCTGATGGGCAGCGAGCTGATGATGGAGTTCATCGGCTCGCCCGACGGCATCGCCGCGCCGCGCCTCGCGCAGACGCACCCCGGCCGCGGTGAAGGCATCGCGCTGTACCAGCAGCTGGTGGCGACGCTGGGTGTGCTGGCCGACCTTGGCCTGGCCCACGGCGACCTGTCCGCGTACAACATCCTCGTGCACGAGGGGCGGCTGGTGCTGATCGACGTGCCCCAGGCCGTGGACATCGTCGGCAACCCGCAAGGCTTCACCTACCTGCGCCGCGACTGCGACAACATCTGCACCTGGTTCGCAGCGCGCGGCGTGCCCGGTGTCGACGCCGACAAGCTGTACGACGATCTCGTGCACCGCGCGACCGGCTGACCTGCCCAACCATGGGCGGACCCTGGCAAGCTGGAGGCGATGAGCGACCTCCGTCTGCATGTCGTCCGCGAGGGCGAGCTGGGTACCCCGATCGTGTGCATCCACGGCATGGGCACGTCCGCCTCGTCGTGGGCGGATGTGATGGCGCGGCTGCGCGCCAACCACCGCACCATGGCCCTCGACCTGCTGGGCCACGGCAACTCGCCCGTGCCCGACGACCCCAGCGAGTACACGCGCGACAAGGCGCTGGAACACATCGACGAGGTGCTGGCCACGCTGGACGAGCCGGCCGTGCTGGTGGGCCACTCGCTGGGCGGCTACCTGGCGCTTGCCCACGCAGCCACCCGCCCGGGTGTCGCCCGCGCGATCGTGGTCATCAACACCGGCCCAGGCTTTCGCGACGCGGAGAAGCGCGAGGCCTGGAACGAACGGTCGCGGCGCAACGCCCACCGCTTCGGCGTGCCCGAGGTCGCCACCAACCTGAACCTGCAGCACGACTCGGTGGTGATGGATCGCCTGGCCGAGATCGACACGCCCACCCTGGTGCTGGCCGGCGGCGACGACCGCCCGGAGTACCGCGCCAGCGGCGAGTACATGGTGCGCAAGATGCCCAACTGCCGCCTGTCGGTGGTGGAGGGCGGCGGCCACTCGATGCACGAGGACAGTCACGCCACCGAGGTGGCCGACCTGATCCACGCCTTCGTCGCCTCGCTCTGAGGCAGGCGCCCCGGCGGGGTCAGTCGTTCTCGAGCACGTCGGCACTGACGGCCAGCGCCAACGCCACCGCTGCCGCGCGCTCCACGACCGCGTTGAAGTAGTGCGCGGCGGCGGTGCCGTTGCCCACCGGCGGATCGCCCAGCGACCGCAACAACGCGCCGACGTCGGTGGGGTTGGCGATCTTGCGCGTCTCGGGCAGTGCCTCGGGCGAACGCCACACGTCGACGTGCTGCGGCTTCTTGTGCTGCTGCTGTTGGCGCCGACGCTTGTCGTTGCGCTTGCCGTTCTGCTGCTGCCCGCTCATGCGTTCTCGCCTCCCACCAGTTCTTCGGCCAGCAGCTCCTCGGGACGCAACCCGAGCGCCACACGCAGCTGCTCGGTGCTGAGGTCGCTGATCGACGACGACTTGGGCAGCACCAGGTTGGCGATGTGTCGCTTGCCGGCGACGACCTCTTCCACACGCTCGTCGACCGTGCCCGGGCACACCAGGCGGTGGGAGATGACGGTCTTGCCCTGACCGATGCGCCACGCGCGGTCGCGGGCCTGGTCTTCCACCGCCGGGTTCCACCAGCGGTCGTACAGCACCACGTGGTTGGCAGAGGTGAGGTTCAAGCCGGTGCCACCGGCCTTCAACGACAGCACCATCGCCCCGGCACCGGTGCCCTCCTGGAACTCCGCCACCATCCGGTCGCGCACACCGCGAGCCAGGCTGCCGTCGTAGCAGTCGATCGGCATCTCGAACCGCTGGGTGAGGTGCTCGGCCAAGCGACGACCCCACGACGCGAAGTGGGTGAAGATCAGGATGCGTTCGCCGGCCTCGAACACCGACTCGCAGATCTCCTCCAGGCGGGCCAGCTTGCCCGAACGACCGGCCAGCGGCAGGTTGTCCTCGCGGTAGGCGCTGGGGTGGTTGCAGATCTGCTTCAGCGCGGTGATGGCCGCCAGGATGGCGCCCTGCTTGGGCTCGCCGGATTCCTCGCTGCCGACGTTGACCACCAACTCGTCGAGCACGGCTTGGTACAGGCCGATCTGCTCCTTGGTCATCGTGCAGTGGTCCAGCTCGTCGATCTTGTCGGGCAGCTCGCGGGCGACCTCGGGCTCGGTCTTCGTGCGGCGGAACAGCAAGATGCCGTTGAGCGCCTTCAGCGCGGCCTCGCCATCGCCGGACATCTGCGCCACGAAGCTGGCACGTGGCCCCACCAGACCTGGGTTGGTGAAGTCCATGATCGCCCACAGGTCGCCGAGACCGTTTTCGATGGGGGTACCGGTGAGGGCGATGCGCGTGCGGGCTTTCACCCGGCGCAGCTCGAGCGCGGTGTCGCTGGTGGCGTTCTTGATCGCCTGCGCCTCGTCCAGCACCATGCGCGACCACTCGATGCCGAGGATGGCGTCGATGTCGCGGACGGCGGTGGCGTAGGTGGTGATCACCATGTCCGCGCCGGTGATCTCGGTGGCGAAGTCCTCCTCGTCGGCGCGGTCGGCACCGTGGTGCACGACGACCTTCAGGCCGGGGGTGAACTTGGCTGCCTCCGCCGCCCAGTTGCCGACGACCGCCGCGGGGGCAACGACCAGCACCGGGCCATCGCCCGAGTTGGCGGCCAGGTGCGCCAGCACCGTGGGGGTCTTGCCCAGACCCATGTCCAGCGCCAGGCAGCCACCCAGGCCGCTGGCATCGAGGAAGCGCAACCAGCCGACGGCCTCGGCCTGGTACGTGCGCAGCTCGCCGGCGAAGCCCTCGGGTTGCAACACCGGGGCGACTGGGGCCTCCGCCGCGCGGCGGACGATGTCCATCGCCCAGCTCTGGCCGAACACCTGCACGCCACCGGCCAGGCCCGAACCGTCGAGCCCCAGGCTCTGGCGCAGGATCTCCGCCCCGGTCATGTGGGTGACGTTCTCGCGTTCTTCCAGCGCAGCGGCCGCCTTCTCCAGGTCGGCGCGGTCCACCTCGATCCAGCGACCCGTCGGTGACTGCACCAGCGGACGCGCCTGGCGAGCGAGGCGGCGCACTTCCTCGGACGTCAGCTCGACGTCGTCGAACGCAACCGTCCACGACACTGCGCTGAGCTGGTGCGCGCCCACCACCGAGCCGCTGCCTTCGGCGAACAGGCGCAGCGACGGCGTGGCCTTGCGGCGCGACATCTGCGGCACGCGCACGTCGAAGCCGACAGCGGCCAGCGACGGACCGCGCTGTGTCATGAAGTCCCACGCTTCGTCCTGGCTGAGCGCCACCTGACCGCGGCGGCGCTGACCGGCGCGGTCGAGCACCGGGTACAGGCGAGCGAGGCGCGTCCACTCGATACCGATCTGCCGACCGGAGTGCTCGCCACGGATCGCGGCGTCGATGGGGATCAACTTGCCCTTGCCGACCGGGGCGTGCACCGACACCAGCCACACGCCACCGGAGTCCGGCGGGTCGAGGCGCACCACCAGCCGCGGGCGACCGGGGTTGGTGATCAGACCGGCCCACTGGTCCAGGCGGCGGCCGAGGTCCATGGCCATCGTTGCGTCGGTGGTGAACTCGCTGCCGTTCATCCGGGCGATCACCGAGTCGGCCAAGTCGATCTGCGAGTTCGCGGTGGGCGGGGGCGCGGGCAGCTCCATACGGCTGGTGGCACTGCCGACGATGGTCTCGATGACGGCGGTCATCACTGCGATCGTCGTGGCCCGCGGCGCCGCGTTGTCCAGCGCCACGACCGGGCCGGGCATGGCCGCGGCCAGCGCCTCGACCGCGTGTCCGTCCACCAGCGCCGGCGCCCAGCGCACATGCGCGGTGGCGGCGCGGCCTTGCGTGGGCTGCGACTTCAACTGGGGCACGATGCAGCCGCTGGACACGAGGCGCACACCCTCCAACGCCACCAGGCCCATCCAGCGCACGCTGTCGCCCACGATCGGCGTGCCATCGCCGTCGACCAGGCCCTGACCGCCACCGACAGCGACCAGCCAGCCGAGCGCATCCTTCATGGAAATGCTGAGCGCCTCGGCCGTCACGCTGCCGGGCAGCTGCACACCGGGGTGCACTTCCCAACCGTGCGGCGGACCACCGCACGCCTCCAAGCGGTCGGCGATGCCGTCATTGGCTTCGGGCAGGCTGCCGCGACCGGCGGCCCACACCACGACGCGGCCGTCGATCCAGGTGGCCTGCAACCGCACAGGTTCGGGCACGAGCTCTTCGAAGTGGATGGGCTCGTCGTCGTCGGCCGGTTCCGGCAGCGGACGCAGCCGCACGTAGGTGGCCTTCAGGCTGGCGAGCACGTCGCTGAAGTCGGCGACGACCAGGTCGCGCTCGCCCTCCGGCAGCCGCCGGGCACCGGCGAGGTCTTCCTCGGCCTCACCGATCATGCGATCCAGCAAGTACAGCGAGGCGCGCTCGTCCTCGTGGAAACGCGCCAAGTCGTCGTCGGACGGGTGACCGTCGGCGATTCGCCAGATGGAGGCTTCCAATTGTCGTGCGTCGAGCATCGTCGTCCGTTCCGCCGCGTCTCGCGGCCCGTCGCCGTCGTCGGCGCACCCCGCGCGCCACCGTCGGCAACTCTGGGCAGAGCGGGCATGCCCGCTCGTGGCTGGGTCCGCCGAATCGGCCGACCGGAGCACGGCTCACGCTACCGGGTCGTTGGGGCGTATGCCTCGTCGGGCAACGGTCGCAGCCAGGTTGTCGCCGCAGCGCCTGCGGCCCGACCGGCGTCGAGTGCTTCGTCGATGGTGCCCCCGAGGTGCAATTCAGCGAGGAAGGCGGCGATGAACGAGTCGCCGCAACCCACGGTGGTGCCCGTCACCTGCACCGCGCTGACGGGCACGAAGCGAGTGGTGGCGCCCACGACCAGCAGTACCCCGCGCGACCCGAGGGTGATCACCAAGGTGCGCCCCAGTTCTTCGGCGATGCTGCGCAGGCCGTGCACCACCGGGTCGTCGGGGTCGCCTGGCCAGCCGACGAACCCGAGCGCCAGGTGTTGCATCGTGGCCGCGAAACGGTCCAGCGAGTAGTGGCGCAGATCCAGGAAGTCGCCGCTGACCCGAACGTTGTCCAGCAGACCGGTGTCACCGAGGCGATGCACCTCGGCCGCCACCGGGTCCACCAGCACGGCGTGCAGCGTGGTGGCGTTCCGCACGGCCACGTCTTCCTCCGCCGTCAGTTGGAACGAACGCCACACGCCTTCGACGAAGTGGTCCATGTGTGGCTGGCGGTCCTCGCCGATCACGACGTCGATCGCGGCCGAGTGGCCGGGCGCGACGGTGGAGCTCGGGAGGAAGGGAATGTCGTTGCGGCGCATGAAGTCCAGCACGGTGTCGCCGTCCTCGGACCCCACGCGGGTGATCAGACCGAAGGGAACCCCCCGCCGGGACCAGTGGTACGCCATGTTCAGCGCGCCGCCGCCGGGCAGATCGCGGCCTTCGTCCACCCAGCGATCGATGCTGGCCGGGCCGAGCAGCAGGTGCGGCCCGATCACACACCCTCCAACGGGTGGTCGCGCTGGTCACCGAGCGCGAGGAATCGGTCGTAGCGCACTTCGATCACCTTGCTGCCCTGCCAGAACGCCTCGACGGAAAGGTGGCCGCAGCCTTCGTCGTGGTACCACTCGTGGCGGCCGGGCGTCGCGGGCAGCAACGCAGCGTCGTGCGCAGGTACGACAGCTGGGCTGAGCACGAAGCCGGCACTGCGCGGGTCGCGGATGTGCAGCAGCCAGTCGCCGCGAAACCCGCTGGCACGCGGGACACGATGCGTCTCGCCGCTGTCCGGGTCGGTGAGGTCGGCGCTGCCCTCGGGCGTGGCCGTCACTTGCGGCCAGGCAGGGTCGCGCACCAACTCGGCGATGACGCGGCGCACGGAGATGTCCTGGTAGTGGTTCATCGCCGTGTGTGGTTGGTGATAGTCGTGATCGAACACGTTGTCGACCTCGGCGTCGTAGACGTTGCCGAAGTTCGTCACCAGCCACTCCACCAACGCCGGCCGACCGCGGAGGTAGCAGCGGTAAGCCTCCTCGTACTCGGCGATCGCCGCGGTGAACGGCACCACTCGGCCGCGCACCACGTGCGCCCACCGCCAGCCGTCCGCGCCGAAGCGTTCGTTCAACAACGCAGCCCGCGCCGCCTTGTCCGCACCGCTGAACCCGGGTGCACCGACGGTGATCCAGACCTCACCGAGCCGTTCGTCGGAGGTCGGAGTCTCGCCCACGCGGCCGACGGTAGTGCCGCCCGTGGCAGCGATCGCGGCAGGTGCGGCACATGTCACGCTAGCGAGTGCTTGCAAGAGCTAGCAGTCGGTGGCATGCTGAACGTGGATCAAGTGGATCCGTACGAGGAGGTCCCCGGTGGACACGATGACGACGCTGAAGAAGTGGCAGGATGACTACTTCACCTTCATGAAGAAGATGGAAGAGCCGATGGTGCGCTACGCCGGCAAGGTGGCCGAGCCGGTGGCTCGCTACATGCCGGATCGCCCGAAGTTCATGGCCCCGATGCCGATGATGGGCGAGTTCGTGGACAACCAGCTGAAGTTCCGCCGCCGTCTGGTGGATGAGCAGGCTGCGTTCGTGCACAAGATGATGAAGGCCATGGATCCGGTGATGATGAAGGTCGACCATGTCGCCCCGAAGACGCCGGCCGCCAAGGGCATGCACGAGGAGATGCGAATGCCCAATACGAAGGCAGCTCACAAGGCTGCCTGACGGCCCGAACCGTTCTCACGAGCGGGCAGGTGCGTACGCACCTGCCCGTTTCGCGTGTGTACGGTCGCGCCATGACACTTCCTGCGACCTCGCGTGAACTCCGCACCCTGGTGACCGCCGACGGCTTCCTCGAGCTCTCCATCGCCGAGGTGCCGGTGCCCACGCCGGAGGCCTGGGAGGTTCTGGTGCAGGTGCAGGGTGCCCCCATCAACCCCAGCGATCTGATGCTGCTGCTGGCGATGGCCGACCTCGGTCGGGCCGAGACGTTGCAGGGCGCGTCGGGCCCCACGCTGCGGGCGCCGATCCCGCCGGAGGTCATGGCCGGCCTGGGTCCGCGTCTCGGCGAGTCGATGACTGTCGGCAACGAGGGCTGCGGTGTCGTGGTGGCAGCTGGTGAGTCGCCCGAGGCGCAGGCATTGCTGGGGCGTTCGATCGCCTTCGTCGGTGCCGCCAGCTACGCCCAGTACCGCTCTGTCCCGGCGATGATGTGTCTCGCGCTCGCTGACGGCACCACCCCGCAGCAGGGTGCGGGCGCCTTCGTGAACCCGCTGACCGTCCTCGGGTTCGTGGAGACGATGCGCATGGACGGCCACACGGCGTTGGTGCACACCGCAGCTGCCTCGAACCTCGGTCAGATGCTGGTGCGCGTGTGCCAGGAGGATTCCATCCCACTGGTCAACATCGTCCGCTCACCGGCGCAGGTGGAGATCCTGCGCAAGCTGGGTGCGGAGTTCGTGGTCGACAGCAGCAGCGCCAACTTCCGCGACGAACTCACCGATGCGCTGGCCACCACCGGCGCCACGCTCGGGTTCGATGCCATCGGTGGTGGCCCGCTGACCACCACCATCCTGTCGTGCATGGAGGCCGCCATCGGCCGCACGCGCACGGAGTACAGCCGCTACGGCTCGGATGTGCACAAGCAGGTGTACATCTACGGAGCGCTCGACCGGTCACCCACGCCGCTCACCCGCGACTTCGGTTTCAGCTGGGGTGTCGCCGGCTGGCTGCTGCCGCCGTTCCTCGGCAAGGCCGGGCTGGAGGTGCTGCTGCGCATGCGCGAGCGCGTCGCCGCCACGCTCACCACGACGTTCGCCAGCTCGTACGCCGGCGAGGTGTCGCTGGCCGGCGCGCTCGACCCTGCCAACGCTCGCGTGTACTCGCGCATGGCGACGGGCGAGAAGTACCTCATCCGCCCCGACCTGTAGGCGTCATCGTGCATCCGACCGCAGCCGCGCTGGTGGCGCACTACGGCATGACTCCGCTGCCGGTGGAGGGCACCTGGTTCGTCAGCACCTGGCGCAGCGAGGGCGACATGCCCGACGGCGGGCCGGTGGGCACGGCGATGATCGGGCTGTACGTCAACGATCCGCCCAGCCGCTCGCTGTTCCACCGGCTGACATTCGACGAGACCTGGCACTTCTACGGCGGCGACCCGCTGCGCCTGATCCTTCTGCACCCCGACGGCCGTAGCGAGGACGTGGTGATGGGTCCCGACCCGCTTGCTGGGCAGCACGTCCAGTTCGTCATCCCGGCCGGGGTGTGGCAGGCGGGAGAGCTGGTGGAGGGTGGCCACTGGGCCTTGTTCGGGTGCACCCTGGCCCCTGGCTTCACCGGCACGTGCTTCGAGGGCGGCACCGTTGCGCGGCTGCTGGCCTCGCACCCCGAGCGTACGAACGACATCAGGCGTCTGGGTGTTCCGGACGGTGAGGGCACGGTGATGCCTGACGGCTTCGCCACCTGACGGCGCGGCATAAGCTGAGGTCAGAACCCGAGAGGGAGGAGTCCACGATGATTCCGACCGGTAGCTGCCCAACCTGTGGAGCACCTCACGCGCCCGGCGCGGCCGCGTGTGGTCAGTGTGGCGCAACGCTCGTCGCGGCCGGCGCACCGCTGCCGCCGCCGACCGTCGCACCCGCCCAACCACCGGCACCAGCGCCTGCCGTGGCGCCACGCCCGACACCCCCGTCGCGCAACACGGCGACGATGGTCACCTCGGTGCTGGTCGTGATCGTCGCCTTGGTGGGCATCGTCTTCGTGTTGGCGGGCAACAAGGACGACGGCGGTGGCTTCTCCAGCCAGGTCACCACCGGCCCGTCCATCGACCCGATGACGTTGACGGCCGGGCAGGTACTGCTGGAGCCGATCAACCAGCCCTCGTTCGATCCGTTCACCGACGACATGCGCGTCGGCGCGGAGACACAGCCGACCGTCACGCTGCCCGACCTGCCGTCGACGACGGTCGCCACGACGCTGCCAGACCAGCCGCCGCCGCCCGCGCAAGTGCAGGGTGCCACGCCCGGCCTCTACGGCGGCACGCGCAACAACGCAGTGTGCGACAAGCAGTCGATGATCACCTTCCTCGAAGCGAACCCGGAGAAGGGCGCAGCGTGGGCACAGGTGCAGGGCATCGCTGTTGCCGACCTGCGTGCCTTCATCGAGGCACTCACGCCGGTGACCCTCACCAAGGACACGTTGGTGACCAACCACGGTTTCCGCAACGGCCAGCCCTATGCCCACCCGTCCGTGCTGCAGGCCGGCACCGCCGTGCTGGTGGACCAGTGGGGCGTGCCGCGGGCCAAGTGCTCGTGCGGTAACCCGTTGCTGCCGCCGCCGGTGATCACCGCGCCGCCGGATTACGTGGGTCCGCAGTGGCCGACGTTCGACCCGACGGTGATCATCGTCGTGGTCGCTTCGCCGACCCCGATCGTGGGCGGCGTCACCATCGTCGACACGAGCACGGGTGATCTGATCGTGCGCCCGATCGGCTCCGACATCGACACACCCGACCTGGCGACCGGCGATGTTCGTGTCACCCTCACCTGGGGCGACACGGCCGACCTCGATCTCGCGGTGCAGGACCCGAACGGTGAGGAGATCAACTACGACCAGCGCTCGTCCAGCAGCGGTGGCCAGTTGGACGTCGACGCCAACAGTGGTTGCACCGCTGCAGTCACGTCCCCGGCAGAGAACGTCATTTGGGGCACCGATGCTCCGACTGGGCAATACGTGGTGCAGGTCTCGCTGTACAACGACTGCGCCTCGCCGGGCGATCATCCGTTCCACCTGCAGGTCTTGGTGGGCGGCATCGAGGTGCCGCTGTTCGTCGGCGGTGACGATGGTTCGCTGACACCCACGGACGGGGCCGGTGCGCTGTCGGCCGGCTTGCCGACCGTCTACTTCGTGTTCAACAAGGGCTGAGCGGTCCCCGGATCGCCATCCCCACCCAGTCCTCGCCGTCCTCGTGCCACTCGTTGGTGACGACGAAACCGGCGCGTTCGTAGGCGCGCCGCGCCCGCGGGTTACGGCGCAGCACGCTCAATGTGATCTCGCGTAGCCCGATCGTGCGCAGGCCGTGTTCGATGATCAGCCGCGTGGCCTCGCCACCCAGCCCGCGCCCGTACCACGCCGGCCCGCGCAGAGCGATCCGGAAGTTGCACGTCTCGGTGGCGGGGTCGTACTCGTTCAGCACCACCTCGCCGGCCGCAACTCCGGTGGCACGCTCGATCACCACCAGGTCCAGCCGGTCGGGCGCGGTTCCACGAGTCGCGCACCACTGGTCGATCTGTTCGCGGGTGAACTCCGCGGCGGTGGCCGTGAGGTCGTTGCCTTCGGGGTCGTGCACCATCTCCCACACCATGTCGGCGTCGTCGGCGCCCATCGGCCGCAGCGTCACGCGGTCCCCGGTGAGCGTCGGTTTCGCCCAGCGGCCGAGGTCGTCCATGTGTCGCATCCTGCCATGACAGGCGTCACCCGACCCGACGTGTCTCGCCTTGGCCCGGTCCGGCGTGTGAGACTGGACAACAGCGTGAACAACGAGAACTGGCTGCACGAAGTGGTCGAGGCAATGCCGGACGGTGTCGTGATCGTCGACGACGCCGGTCGCATTGTCCTTGTCAACCGCGAGGTCGAGCGCATGCTCGGCTACACGCGCGACCAGTTGCTCGGCGAGCCCGTGGAGCTGCTGCTGCCCACGGAGCTGGCGGCGGCGCATGTCGCCCACCGACTGTCGTTCCATGAGATGCCTCGCCGCCGGGCGATGGGCCGCGGGCTGGAGTTGCAGGCCCGCCGCGCCGACGGCAGCACCTTCCCGGTCGAGATCTCGCTGGCCCCTGCCGACGTGCGCGAGCAGAAGGTGGTCATCGCCAGCGTCCGCGACGTCACCGTCACCCGCGAGGCGGATGCCGAACTGGCCGAGGCTCGTCAGCGGGTGATGTTGGCCGAGGACCACGAGCGCATCGCCCGCGACTTGCACGACACGGTCATCCAGCGTCTGTTCGCCGCCGGTCTCAGCCTGCAGAGCGTGCTGCCGGTGGTGCCCGAGAGCGCCAAGGTGAAGATCGAGCGCATTCTCGACGACCAGGACGACGCCATCCGCGAGCTACGCACGGCCATCTTCGGCCTGTCGAACAAGCGGGCCGCCGGTCGCACGCTGCGCGTCGTGGTGAACCAGCTGGTCGACGAGTCCGCCCGCGTTCTCAGCTTCCGCCCCACGCTGCACTTCAACGGCGTGCTGGACTCCATCGACTCGCAGGTCACTGACGAGGTCGCCGCGGTGGTGCGCGAGGCGCTCAGCAACGTCGCCCGCCACTCGCGGGCGCGCAAGGTGGAGGTGTCGCTCAGCCATGTGGGCGAGCGCCTGATGGTGGTCATCAGCGACGACGGCCACGGCATCCCCACCAGCCATCGGCTGGGCTCGGGCCTGCTGAACATGCACGACCGCGCCTCGCGCCTGAACGGCACGTGCACGGTGACCTCCGGCGAAGGCGCCGGCACCACCGTGCGGTGGCAAGTGCCCGTCG
>CAZREK010000041.1:0-12285 GCA_964598965.1 uncultured Bifidobacterium sp.
ACCGACCGTCGCGACGACGAGGTGGTGCAGGAGGTTCGTCTCGCGGATGTCGCCGAACGCGCTGCCGCACGTGCTCGACGGCGCACCGGCCGCACGATCACCGTCCAGGCCGACGACAGCGCGTGTGACGGGCAGGCCGGCGCCTTGGAGCGAGCGATGCAGAACCTGGTGGACAACGCCTGCAAGTTCGCCACGGACGGCGACATCGAGGTCTCCATCGCCGATGGCCGCGTTGCAGTCCGCGACCACGGTCCCGGCATTCCCACCGCCGATCTGGAGCACATCTTCGACCGCTTCTACCGCAGCGTGGAGATGCGCAGTCGTCCCGGCAGTGGGCTCGGCCTGGCGATCGTCCGCTCGATCGTGGAGCGTCACGGTGGCGAAGTGTTCGCCGACAACGCGCCCGACGGGGGCGCGGAGATCGGGTTCTGGCTGCCCACCCAGTCGTAGGCGGGAATGCCGGGCCCGTTGCCGGGTGTTGACTGCGGCATGACCGAACCCAGCGAACCGACTCGCGACGTCGCCACCGTCGAACGCCTCATTCACGCGCCGGCGGAGAAGATCTTCGATCTGCTCGCCGACCCTGCTCGCCATGCAGAGATCGACGGGTCCGGCACGGTCCGCACTCCGGTCGACGGGTCGCGACGGCTGAAGAAGGGTGACAAGTTCGGCATGTCGATGCACATGGGCATCGGCTACAAGATGGTCAACGAGGTCGTCGAGTTCGAGGAGAACCGCCGCATCGCATGGCAACCGCGGCCGACCATCGGTCTGCTGCGTACCGTCATCGGCGGACGTATCTGGCGCTACGAGCTGACACCGCAGGACGGTGGCACCCTGGTGCGCGAAAGCTGGGACATTCGCCAGGAGAAGGTCCCGATGATGGTGCGTCCGCTGCGCTCGGCCACCGTCGACTCGATGACCAAGACGCTGGAGCGGCTGGCGCAGGTCGTCGAGAGCTGACAGCGCGCTGTCAGCCGCCGCCCTGGCGAGGACCGATCAAGATCGTGGTCGTCGTGGTGGTGGAGGTCGTGGTGGTGTTGACCGGCAGCACCACCATGTCGGCCAAGCGCTTGCCGGCGCGGTCGTGGCCGAGCATCACCAGCACGTTGGCGCCGTTCAGCTTCGCCGCGCCGCCGTAGATCCACACCGGGCTGGACATCGCGTAGATGGGAACCCCGCCCATCATTCGGCTGACCCAACCGGCAACGGACTCTGCGCCCGGCAACACGTAGATCTTGCTTTCCGCCAGGTTCGCGTCGGCGCCGATGGCGTCGACCGGATCGCTGGTGGCGAAGCCCGCAGCGGCCAACTCCGCCGTGAACGCGGCTGCCACGTCGGGGATGCCCGTCGCGTTGGCCACCTTCACCAGGCCGCCGTCAACGACCGGGTGCATCAGCGTGGTCGGCGGGATCGTGGTCGTGGTGGTGGTGGACGAGGTTGTGGTGGTGGGGATCGTGGACGTCGTGCTGGGCGTCACCCGAGCCTCGTCGCGGCTGCTCTTGCACGCGACGGGGACGATGACCACGGCGAGCACGCCAACGATGCGGACGACGAACGAGCGGTTCCGCATCACAACGACCAGTCGATCGGGGGCAGCCCGGCAGCGGTCAGCGCAGCGTTGGCGCGGCTGAACGGACGACTGCCGAAGAACCCGTTGTGCGCGCTGAGCGGCGAGGGGTGGGCGGACTCGATCACCACGTGGCGGGACAGGTCGAGCAGTGACTTCTTCTTGCGTGCGTTCGAACCCCAGAGGATGAACACCACGCGTTGCGGCTTGCCGTTGACCGCCTTCAGAACTTCGTCGGTGAAGAGTTCCCAGCCCTTCCCGTGGTGCGAAGCAGCCTGACCGGCACGCACGGTCAGCGTGGTGTTCAACAGCAGCACCCCTTGCCGAGCCCACCGTTCGAGGTTGCCGTGACTGGGGATCGGCTGGCCCAGGTCGGTGTGCAGCTCTTTGTGGATGTTGGCCAGCGAGGGCGGGATGGCCACGCCGTCGCGGACGGAGAAACACAACCCGTGTGCCTGACCGGGCCCGTGGTACGGGTCTTGGCCGAGAATCACCACTCGCGTATCGGCGTAGGTGGTGAGGTGGAGAGCGGCGAAGACCTCTTCGTCGGGTGGGTACACCCTGTACTGCGCCCGCTGGTCGGCGACGAACCGCTGCAACTGCTGCCAGTACGGCTTGGCGAACTCGCCACGCAGCACGGGGTTCCAATCCGTCGTCGCCACCCCGCAAGTATCGCCGCCGGAACGCGTGCGTTGCTGTCAGCGGTGGGTGTTCGTGTCACGCGCCGACCCTGCGGGCGGTTCGGCCGGCGCGTGACACGAGGGCTGGGACCGACAGGAAGGTTTGGTCCGACTCAGTTTTCGATGATCTGGTCCACCATCAGGCCGGCGATCAGGTCGATGCGAATGCGCGAGTCGTGGCCGTCGCTGCGGAAGCGCACTTCCACGCGGTCGGCACGGCTGGTGGAGGAGTCGATCGTGAACCCGGCAGCGGGGGTGGCAGACACCAGGCTGAGGGCCCCGTTCTGCAAGCGCACGGTGACGGTTCCCCCGATGCTGGTGTAGGTCGCCGACTGCACTCCGGCGGCCGTCGTGGTCGTCGCCGCCGCCGTGGTCGTCGTGGCTCCGTTGTCGGTGCCGCCGTTGCCGCCGTGGTCATCGACGGTGCCGCCACCCGGTGTCGTGGAGTCGGGGGTCAGCGAGGTGTCGGTGGAGGGCGTGGTGGGGGCGGTGGTGACCAGATCGTCGGCCGGGGACAGGTTGGCGCGCGACGGGCCGCCCTGTGCAGCGAAGATCGCTCCGCCGACCATCAGCACGCACGCCGCGGTGCCGGCCACCATCGCCCGGCGGCGACGGATCACGCGCACTCGCCCGCGCACTTGCGAGTAGGCCGTGTTGACATCGGGGAACGCGCCACCGGCTCCGCCGAGCAGGCGCTCCATCTGAGGATCGTCGAATTCGCTCATCGCTGTTGCTCCTGTTGGGCGGTGAACACGCCGCGCAGGCGGTCGCGCCCCTGATGGAGGTGGAACTTCACGGCACCCTCGCTGATGTCCAGCGTGGCGGCCACCTCGGCCACCGTCAGGTGCTCGACATAGAACAGAGCCATCGCCAGCCGCTGCTGGCGTGGCAGGTCGGCGAGCAGGCTCTGCACGTCCGTGCCGTCGCTCCACTCCACCGCCTCTGGGCGGAACTCGTGGTGCAACCGCTGCACCGCCTTGTCCTTGCGCTCGCGGCGGCGGTGGTCGTCGCGCAAGCGATTGATGGCCACTCGGCGGATCCAGCCCACCGGGTCGTCGTAGCGGCGGATGCGCCGCCAGTGGAGATGGGCCTTCACGAACGCTTCCTGCACGGCGTCGGCCGCCGCTTCCTGGCTGCCGGCCACCACGGCCAGCGCGCGCACCAGCCGGGCGTAATGGGCGCGGAACAGCGACTCGAGGTCGTCACCGGTGGTGGCCACCGTTGCCGTGAAGTCGCTCATCCGCGCTGCCATTTCCACAGGGGGGACACGTCGGAAGTGTGTAGCAGGTTTGGCGGCGAAGGAGATTTCTTCCGCGAAAGTGCAAGAGTGCCCTCCGGCACCGCTCTTGGCCGGTGTGACACGCCGAGGAATGACCATGCACGCTCTCTCCCACCGCTCGCTTCGCCACTCCGCCGCCGCAGCCCTCTGCGTGGCGGCCCTCGCCGGGTGCAGCTCCAGTACCGAGATCGCCGGTGGCGGCGGGTCGCAGCCATCGACCAGCGCCTCGACCAGTTCGCTGCCCACCGACAGCACCACGCCGGGCAGCACCGTTCCCGGTAGCACCGTCGCCCCGGCCACCACTGTGGCGCCGGCACCCACCACCCCCACGACCGCTGCTCCGGTGACGACCGCGCCCTCCGGTGGCGCGTCCGTGGTGCTCGGCGCGCCGACGGTGATGAAGTCCACCGGAGCGGGGGTCACCTTGCCCTCCACCTTCAACTGTGGCGACGGCGACCCTGGGATTCCCGGCTGGGTCGTGGAGGACTGTCAGCAGATGCCGTCGCACTCCAACGGGGTCACCGTGTTGGTGCTGCGCCGGGCCGACGACGGCAGCTATGCGGTCTCCGTGCTGTTCGGAAGCGGCGCCAGCCTGGTGCAGCGCTACCGAGCGGAGGAGGAAGCTGCTGGCGTCTGGACCGGTGTCACCGTCCAGCTCGGTGACTACAACGGCGACGACGGCGCAGAAGTGTGGGTCGGCTACCGCTACGACGGCAGCGGCCAGTACCTCGACCTCGACGTGCTCGATCCGCGAGCCGACGGCACCTTCCAGCTGGGTGGCCTCCAGGGTCTGGACCATGGCGTCGTCGACCTGCACCCCGGCGGCGCGACGGTGCAGTCGGCGGTGTACGGGCCTTCCGATGCCGGCTGCTGCCCCAGCTCGGTGTTGCAGCGCACGATCAGCTACACGGGCAACAGGTGGCGGGTCAACACCGGCACCACCTACCCGTCGGCGTCGGCGCCGGCGGTCAGCGGCGACTTCTGAACGGCCGGCCGTGAACGGCGCCCCCTGAACGGCGACGGCGCCGCTACGGTGGGCGCATGAACGAGATCCTCGACGTCGATCTGCTCGCTTTCGAGCGGGGCACCGCCGAGCAGCGCCGTGCCGTGGTTGATGGGGTGCGGCGCAGCCTGGTCACCGGCTTCGTGTACACCCGCCACGACCTGCCCGACGACCTGCTGGACACGGCGTACGGCATGTTGCAGGAGTTCTTCGAGCACCCGCAGGAGGTCAAGCAGTCGTTCATCGCGCCGGAGAGCCACGGCCAGACCGGTTACACCGGCCTGCTGGTGGAGACCGCGGCCAGCAGCGACGTGCCGGACTGGAAAGAGATGCTCAACTGGGGGCTCGAGCTGCCCCAAGGGCATCCGCTGCGGACTCGTTACCCGCACCGCTACGGCAAGCAGGTGCTGCCCGAGGCCGCTGTGCCCGGCATCGCCGAGGTGCTCACGACGTTCCACCAGCGAGTCGAGGACCTGCAGCGCCGCTTCCTGCGGGTGATCGCCGAAGGCCTTGGCTGCCACGAGTCGTACTTCGACGAGATGACCACCAACGGCGCCACCCTCACGCGCGCGATCCGTTACCCCGCGATGCAGCACGCGCCCGCCGGTGGCCACGTGTGGGCGGGTGCTCACGGCGACATCAACCTCATCACCGCGCTGCCGCGCGCCACCGCCCCGGGCCTGCAGGTGCTGGTGGACGGCGACTGGGTCGATGCCATGGCCCCCGACGGCCAGGTGATCATCAACACCGGCATGATGCTCGAGCGGCTCACCAACGGTGTCATCCCCACCGGCATTCATCGCGTGGTCGCGCAGCCGGGCTACACCGGCGAGCGTTACAGCGTGGTGCAGTTCGCGCACCCCACACCGTGGACGTTGCTGCAGCCGCTGGCCTGCTGCATCACCCCCGAGCACCCGCAGCGGTGGTCGGGCATGGTCAGCGCCGACGCACTCGACCTGGTGCTGTACGAGATCAACTTGGTGGAGACAGCCCGCCGCGTGGGCTGAACAGCAATGACCGACGATCCCCAGCAGTCCGACGAGACGCGACACTTTCAGGACACGGCTGACCCGACGGGTGCCGGCCCGCTCGACCCGGCACTCGACCCCACACTCCACCACCTGCGCTCGCTGGAGGCCGACCCGTCCACGCCCAAGGCTCCGGCCGCCGACGGCGAAGGTGAGGGCGACGAGGATGAAGAGGGTGGCCCGCGTCCGGTCATCGGTGACGTCGTGCTGGGCATTGACATCGGTGGCACGAAGATGGCCGCCGGGTTGATGACGATGCAGGGTGAGTTGATCGATCGCGAGCAGATTCCCGTCGATCACCGCCTGTCCGCCGACGCCTTGTTCAACAGCCTGCACACGATGGTCAACAGCCAACTGGCCCGCGCCCGCGACCACCATCGCATGCGCCCGGTTGCCGTCGGTGTGGGTTGCGCCGGCCCGATCACCCGCGACGGCGAGACCGTCTCCCCGATCAACATCCATGTGTGGCGCGAGTACCCGTTGCGCGCCCGCCTCGTGGGTGCCACCTCGCTGCCGGTGTACGTCGACCTCGACGCCAAGGCGCTGGCGCTGGCGGAAGGCTGGCTGGGTGGTGCGCAGGGCAAGGACAACTTCATGGCGATGGTCGTCAGCACCGGTGTCGGTGGTGGCATCGTGCTCAACGGCCAACTGTTGGACGGCGCGGACGGCAACGCCGGCCACATCGGGCACGTGATCGTCGAACCGAACGGTCGTCGCTGCCCGTGCGGCTCGAAGGGCTGTCTGGAGGCCGAGGCGTCGGGCACGGCGATCGAGGCCATCACGGGTCGCCCCGCGTCCGAGCCGTCGTATGAGATCATGCAACGCACCGGCCGGCTGGTGGGGCGCGCGGCCGCATCGGTGTGCAACTTGCTCGATCTCGATCTGGTCGTCGTCGGCGGGTCTGTGGCGCTGGGGTTCGGGGCGACGTTCTTCAACTCTGCGCAGGAGGCGATGGACGAGCACTCTCGCCTGTCGTACTCGCGAGGCGCGCGCATCTCTCCTGTCCGTCTCGGCGACCAAGGCCCGCTGCTGGGTGTCGGCGCTGTCGCCGTGCGCGGCATGCGTCGTGCTCGCCGCCAGGCTCGCTACCGCTGAACCGTCTTCGAAAGGGCGTCCGATGACCAAGATCCGCAGCACCGACAAGTCGCACATCCAGGACCGCCGCGGGCAGTCCGGTGGCGGTGGGTTCGGGTTCCCGGGCGGCCTGCCGATCCCTGGCGGGCTGAAGGCCGGCGGCGGTCTGATGGGCCTGCTGTTGGTGGTGGCCGCCATGTTGCTGCCGAAGCTGCTGGGTGCAGGCGCCACCTCTACCGGGCTCAGCTCGGACACCGGCGACCCCAACGCCACCTCGTGCGAGACCGAGCTGGAGCAGATCGTGTGCGGCGTCACCAACGACGTGCAGACCTTCTGGACCACTCAGTTGCCGGCCTCGTTCGGCACGAAGTACCAGGCCACCAGCACGGTGTGGTTCAGCGGCAGCATCGACACCGGCTGTGGCCAGGCCACCTCGCAGTCCGGGCCGTTCTACTGCCCGGCCGACTATCTCGTGTACCTCGACCTCGGCTTCATGCAGCAGCTGGAGAACGAGCTGGTCGGGTCCACCAGTGACCTCGCCGAGCAGTACATCGTCGCTCACGAGTACGGCCACCACGTGCAGAACCTGTTGGGCACGAATGCCGAGGTGCAGCGTGTCGCCCAGCGCGACGAGAACCTCGGCCGCCAGTACGGCATCGCGCTCGAGCTGCAGGCCGACTGCTACGCGGGTGTGTGGGTGGGCGCGCGCAACGTGCTCGACAGTGCCAGCGAGCTGGACGAGGCGATCTCCGCCGCGGAGGCGGTCGGCGACGATCGAATCCAGCAGAAGACGCAGGGCCGGGTCGACCCGGAGAGCTGGACACACGGCTCGGCCGAGCAGCGCAAGCAGTGGTTCCTCACCGGCTACAACAGCCAGGACCCCACTACCTGCGACACCTTCGCCGAGATCAGCTGAACCAGCGGTAGGCGGCCTCCAGTGGCCCGTTGCGGAAGCGCTGGTGCAGCAGCGTCGCGAACATCACGGCGACGCACCAGAAACAGAACGCGAACAACAACGAGGTGCTGAGCCCGCCGGGGTGTACCCAGCCCAGCCAATCGACCACCAGGTTGAACACGAGCGCGTGCGCCACGTAGAGGGTGAGTGTCGTGCGCCCCGTGTCGGCCAACGCCAGCGTGGGGCGGGAGGCAGCCGTGCGCGTCGGCAGCCATTTTGGCAGCGACACTGCGAGCAAGGTGGAGCCGACCGCGGTGACCATGTACAGCACGCCGCGATCGAAGGGAGAGGTGGAGCGCAACAACTCGTGCACCGGCAGCGCGCGGCGAGCGATGTAGCCGACCGCCAACAGCGTGCCACCGATGAAAGCCATGTAGTAGCGCGTCAGCTGCGAGAACGGCAGCCGCCGGCCGAGTGCGATGCCTAGGCAGAAGAAGGCGAGCCACGGCAGGATCGGGTGGGTGCCGCGCAGCACGGTGTACAGCAACTGCTCGCGTGGCGAGTGCATGTCCAGATGATCGATGATCTCCCCGAGGTCGAGCGCCTGGCGAGCAGTTTCCGGCCCGTACAGCAACCAGTCGGCGTCGTGGCCGTTGGTCTCGCGGTCGAGCGCCCACCATTGCACCGCCGCGGCGGCGAGAACGGCAGCACCCCCGATGACGGCCAGCCAGCGGTCGCGCAGCGTGAACAGCAGCGCGGCGAGCAGGAAGAACGCGCCGTAGTACAGCAGGATGGTGCCCGGCCACACCCAGTTGAGGAAGTAGCCGACCAGGTACAGCAACACACCGCGGCGGACCAACGTGCGACGCACCTCGCTGATGGCCGCACGATCGCGGGCGGCGCGGGCCTTCGCGCTCATGAGGGCCACACCCATGCCCGCGACCGTGACGAAGACCGCGGCGAAGCGGGTGGAGAGCGGGCCCTGCCACGGGTCGAACACTCGGTCGAAGAAGCCGGTGGCTGCCTGGTCGCCGCTGCGGTTGAGGAGGTAGCCGTGGTAGTTCATGACGCACACGCCGATGAGTGCGATGCCGCGCAGGACGTCCAGTTCGATCAGGCGGTCGCGCGTGGGGGTGTGAGCCGGGGCGGCCTGGTCGGTCATCGCCACTCGACTTCGTCGACGTTGGTGTAGATCAGCGGGCGTTGCACGTCGACGCGGTCGCCGACCTGCGGCACCGGGTGCCCCGTGGGTACCACCACCAGCGAGGTGTGCATGTGCGGCGGCTCGGCCAGCGTCAGTCGTTCGCGGGCGAAGTGGAACGGACTGCGGCGAGCGGGGTCCGTGTGGTCCAGTGGGGCAACGCCGTGTGCGCTGCCGGCGCCGACGGCGACGAGGGTGCCATCACACGGGACAGGGGCGAGGGTGTACCCGACTCTCTCTGCGGCGCGCACCGGCCGCGTGTGCAGCACGTCCGCGCTGAGGTGCAGGAAGTCGCCCTTGGGGATGCCCATCCACAGCCGTGTGCCGACGCGGATGCCCAGCGTTCGTGCGGGGTGGCGAGCCTGCAGTTCGCGGAACGATTCGGGGGTGAGGTGGCTGAGCCACAGCGGCACCGCAGGTGAGAGGTGGGGCAGCCATGCCTCGATCTCCGCGAGGCGGGCGCTGTCGTCACCGGCCAGCGGCAGGTGCAGCCCGTAGGCGTGCAGCCGCAGCCCTGCGCGCTGGACCTGCGTGGCGAGCCCGGCGACGCCGTCGGGATCGACGCCGTAGCGGCGCATGCTGCTGGCCAGTTTCAGCACCACACCGTTGTCCCGCCCGGCGAGCGCATCGACGTGGGCCGGGTGATCGACGGTGAAGATCGCTCGTGCGTGCTGCGGCGGCTCGAGCGTGGGGGTCAGGACCACCGGGGCGAGTGCTGCCGGAACGTCGGCCAGTTCGTGTGCAGAACCCACCCCGACCGTGTCGGCCAACTCGGCTGCGAACGGCAGCAACGTCGCCCGTCCGAACCCGTAGCCGTTGCCTTTCATCACCGGGATCAGGCCCGGCCCGTACGCCTGGGCGATGGCGCGCACGTGTGCCTGCCACGCCTCGCGTTGGACCGTCAGCCGCACCGTCATCCCCGCCACCGTACCCGCTGGCCTCCCCGCCCCTCCGCCGCCCCACCGTGCACGCTTGTGTCGCGGCCCGACGTCCATGGATGGCGGTGAACTGCGACAGGAGCAAAAGACGACTTTGCAGATCGGGATTTGCGAGATAGGGTATGGGGTAATAGCCGTAAGCTGTTCGAGTTCCCCAACCCGGTCAACGAAACCTCCGCTCGCCTGGTGGCCAGCGGCGTCGTGGTGCAGGGCGTGGTGTTCCTCGCGGTGCGCCAGTGGTGGGTGCTGCTGCCGCTCGCCTACGGCTTCCTCGCGCGCGTGCTGAGCGGCCCCCGGTTCAGCCCGTTGGGCCAGTTCGTCACTCGCGTGGTCACGCCGCGGCTCACCAGCGTGCAGCACCGCATCGTCCCCGGTCCGCCGAAGCGTTTCGCCCAGGGTGTGGGTCTGGTGTTCAGCGCCGGAGCGCTGGCGGCGTGGGGTCTTGGCTCCCCGGCCGTGGCCTACGGGCTGATCGCCGTGCTGGTGGTGTGCGCAGGTCTCGAGGCCTTCGCCGGTTTCTGCCTCGGTTGCTGGGTGTTCAACCGCCTGATGCGCTGGGGCGTGATCCCCGCCGACGTGTGCGAGGAGTGCAACGACATCAGCGCCCGCCTCGTGGCGGCCACCCGCTGAACCCGGGCAGCACAGGGCCGGGCTCGCGCTCGGCCACCACGCCGGCCCACACGCCTGCCCCGTAGGCGAGGTCATCGACGAGCGCCAGCGCCGCGTCGAGGAGCGGCCGCGCGGAGCGTGCCCCGGCGACCTGGGCGAACGGTTCGGCCAGGATCGCCGCGAACACCAACGGCCGCGCACGGCGGCTGATGAGTGCCACCACCAACGCAATCGGCCACCACACGCGGCGAACCGCGCGCGAGAGCTGGCGGCCGGCAGCGAGGTGGCCGCGTAGCGCCAACAGGGCCGCGTCGCGCGAGGGCAGGTCGGCCAGTTTGCGCACGAGGGCCACGGTGGTGCCCGCGGCCACGGCTGCGCCGAGGAGCGGCCGGCGTATCGCCACCAGCCCCCACGCGGCTGCGCTCCACGCGCTCATCCGCACCGGAGCGAGCGCACCAGGGTGGCGACGGGCCAGCGCACCCGCGGACCTGCCGTAGCCGAAACGCTGGTGCACCAGCGCGGCAACCGTCGGGCGTGGCCGGTGGTGAGCGACGACCGCAGGCTCGTAGCGGCACCGGTGACCGGCCTCCGCCAGCCGCCACACCAGGTCGACGTCTTCCCCGGTGCGCATCGTCTCGTCGAAGCCATCGGCCGTGCGCAGCGCGTCGACGCGACAGACCAGTACCGCGGCGGGCACATAGCTCACCCGCGTCCCGGCCTCGATGCGAGCCGGCTCGTCGCCGAGGTCCAGGGGGCAGTGGCGTTGCTCGTAGTCCGCGACCGCCCCCGCACCCGGGGCCCCTGTGACCCGCGGCGCCACGAGGGTGACTCGCTCGTCGGCGAAGTGGGCGAGCAATGGCTCCAGCCAGTCGTCGGCCAGGCGGATGTCGGCGTCGACGAAGGCCACCAGCGGTGTGGTCACCTGGGCCAGCCCGGTGTTGCGCGCCGCACCGGGACCGCCATTGTCGTCGCGGCGGATGACGGTTGCACGCTCGACGCTGATCGGTGAAGGGCTGGCGTCGTCGACCACGATGACCCGCAGGCCGGCGAGGGCAGGTGACCCCAGGACGTCAGGCGCGGCGCCGAAGCAGGGAAGCACCACGGTCACGTCGGCGCGGGTGAACGGACCATCGCCCGGTTGGGGGTGCAGCGCGCCCGCGTCGATGAAGCGGTCGACCAGTTGTCGCACGGCGGGCGTGCCTGGCACGGCGCCTTGTTCGGCCATCGCGATGACATGCGCGCCCCCGGCGGACAGACGGAACAGCCGAAGCGGCGAGCCGGCGATCACCACCAAGCCGACGGCGGGCGGCTGGGTGGGGCGCTGCCACGTGCTGTCGGTTCGCACGCGCAGCAGCGGGGGAGGGTCGAGCGGGTTCACTCCCACCAGGCGTCGACCGCCGCGACGAGGTCGATCGACAAGCGGGTGAGCAGCGCGCGTCCGTGGGCAGCGGCCGCGCCACGGGGGTCGCCGAGCACGCCGTTCTCGCTGACCGCACGCACACCGCCTTCGCGCATTGCATCCATCAAGGAACTGACCGGGGCGGTGTTGCCCTCCTCGGCCAGTTCCATGCGCACCAGTTCGGGCGCGAGGGCCAGCATCATCGACGTCTCGGTCTCGCCGGCGTGCGCGTCGCCGCCCTCGATCTTCGGCCACCAGGCCAGCACCTTGCGCTGCTCGGTGTTCAGTTGGCGCACCGCGTTGTACACGGGGCCGGCGTTGCCGCCGTGCGCGTTGACCAACACCACGCCCGCGCACCAGTCGGCGCTGCGCACCAGTTCCAGCACCACCTGCTCGAACACCGCCGCGCCGACGGACAAGGTGCCGGGGAAGGACTGGTGCTCGCCGCTGGCGGTGATCCCGAGCGGGGGAGTGACCAGGACCTCACCCTCGCCGAAGCTCTCCGCCAGCGCCTGCGCGAGTGCGTTGGCGATGCGCGTGTCGGTGTCCAGCGGCAGGTGCGGGCCGTGCTGCTCGCACGAACCCACCGGCACGGCCAGCAACGGGCGA
>CAZREK010000042.1:0-1411 GCA_964598965.1 uncultured Bifidobacterium sp.
GGCGCATCATCGCGCGCCGCGCGCGACCCAGCGCGTATCGTTGCCGCGTGCCGGAGCAGCGCCCCAACAAGCCATCGCGACGCAAGGGTGGTACGCGCACGTCGGCGTTCGGGGTGGGCAAGCGCGAGGGGCACGATTCGTCGCCGTTCTACGAACGTTTCCAGGCGCCCGAGGTCAGCGAGGACGACACGATCAACGAGCCCACGGTCGTCGACGAGATCATCGTGGGCGACGCGCGGTCGATGAAGGAGATCGCCGACGACTCGGTGGCGCTGGTGGTGACCTCACCGCCCTACTTCGCCGGCAAGGCGTACGAGGAGGCGCTGGGTGAGGGCCACATCCCCGGCAACTACGTCGACTACTTGCTGATGCTGCGTGACGTGTTCGCCGAGTGCGTGCGCGTGCTGCAGCCCGGTGGGCGCATCGCGGTCAACGTGGCCAATCTCGGCCGCCGTCCGTACCGGTCGCTGGCGTCCGACGTCACCACCATCCTGCAGGACGAGTTGCGCCTGCTGCTGCGCGGCGAGGTCGTGTGGATCAAGCAGCGCGGCGCTGCCGGCAACTGCGCGTGGGGCAGCTTCCAGCGCCCTGCCAACCCCGTGCTGCGCGATCTCAGCGAGCGGGTGATCATCGCCTCCAAGGGTCGTTTCGATCGAGCGATCGATGTGAAGGAACGCGCCAAGCGCGGGTTGCCGTCGGTCAGCACGATGAGCCGCGACGAGTTCATGGAGGCGACGGTCGACGTGTGGGAGATTCCGCCGGAGAGCGCGGCCCGCGTGGGGCATCCCGCGCCGTTCCCCGTGGCGTTGCCCGAGCGGTTGATCCACATGAACACCTACGTCGGCGACCTGGTGCTCGACCCGTTCATGGGGTCGGGTACCACCGCAGTCGCCGCGGTACGCACCGGCCGTCACTTCATCGGGTACGACACCGACCCGGGTTACGCGGCAGCGGCACGCGAGCGCGCCCGCCACACGCATGCGGTCGAGCAGGTGCACCTTGGCGCACGCGACAGCCGCGCCACCGACCCGTTCGTGGGCGGCTGGGGCGCCAAGGACCTTGCGTCCGCTCTGCTGGCGGAGGCCGGTTTCACCGACATCGTCGACGACGCGAAGTTGATGTCCGGCGTGCAGCCGACGTTGCGCGCCACGGATCGCAAGGGTCGCCGTTGGTGGTTCGAGGTCGTGGGCGGGCGCACGTCCAACCGGCCGGGCGCGCAGCGCGTGGAGTTGTTGTGGCGGGCGATCGCCAAGGGTGCCGTCGTGGCCGAGACCGACCCGCACGCGAAGTTCGGCGTGCTGGCCACCGGGTTGCCGTCCAGCGCTGCAGGCGGTGCCGCGTTGCGCGCGGTCACGGGCGCGCGCAAGCCGGTGGCGTTGGTGGTGGACCTGCTGGCCGACGACGCCCGCGC
>CAZREK010000042.1:1511-12131 GCA_964598965.1 uncultured Bifidobacterium sp.
GCCGTGCACCAGGCCCGCGGGCGCGGGGATCTCGATCACCTGTGCGTCGGCGAAGCCGGCGAGCGTGCGCACGAACAGGCTGTTGTTGCCGTCGTTGTCCGGGTCGGCGGTATAGGCGATGTACTTGCCGTCCGGCGACCAAGCCGCGCGGCAACCGCCCCACAGGTCGTTGGTGAGCTGAGTGAGCTAACTGCCGTCGGGGTGCACGATGAAGAGGTTCTGGCCGGAGTCGTACGCCTCGCCGCAGAACAGCAGCCACTGGTCGTCGGGCGACCAACGGGCGCCGAAGTACCCACACAGTCCGTAGTTGTCACCGCCGGCAGGGTTGGGCAACACCTGGGTAGGGGTACCAGTGGCGGTGTCCGAGATCATCACCACCGGGCATTCCAACTCGGTGGCCACCCCGACGTCCGACGAGCTGAACGACACGTACTTGCCGTCGTGGGAGATCTCGAGGAAGTCCTTCACGCCCTCCGGGAACGGGACGGTGATGGTCGAGTCGCTGGGGTACAGGTCCACGCCATCTGCGGGCAGCACTTCCGCCCCGGTGAGGATCGAGGTGCTGTCCGGCATCCAGATCGGCGGCGCGGGGTACACGCGCTGGTTCGTGAGGAAGTGCCGGTTGCTGCCGTCCATACCCATGACAACGATTCGGCCGTTGAACCCATCGGGCACTGAGAGATAGGCGAGCTGCTTGCCGTCGGGCGACACTGTCGGCCCACCGTCGTCGGCGCCCGGGGCGGACAGGTTGACCGCGCCCGTGCCGTCGATGTTCATCATGCAGATCTGGCCGATCGGGTTGTTGTTGCGCTCGCGCTCCTGCGCATCGCACGACACCGATTCGATCACCAACCGGCCGGACAACGACTCCAGCGTGAGCGGCGCCTCGGTGGTGGTGGGTGCCTCGGTGGTGGTGGGCTCGGCGGTTGTGGGTGCAGCGGTGCTGGCAGCCGCCGCCGTGGTCGCGGTGGCGCCAGCGGAATCAGAAGCGGAGTCGGAGCATGCGGCGAGCACGACGAGCGCGACGCAGCACAGGGGGAGCGGTCGGGGACGCATGGGGCGTGAGCGTAGACGGGCCCGAGGTGCTCAGTGGTGGGTCACGTACAGGCCGGGCTTGCCGGCTGCGAGGTGGGCCGCCGTGCACACGATGATTGCCGGGATCAGGGCATTCCACCCGAACTGCTCGACGGTGAGCACCGCGCCCGTGATAACCAGACCCGCAGCGGACGAGAACGCAGCGACGGAGCCGGTGGTGGCCAGCAACTGGCCGGGCGCGTGCAGGCCCGGCGCCAGCGCGCCGCCGAGCGTGCCGCCCATCACGAACAGCGGCAGCACCTCACCGCCGACGAAGCCCGTGCCCAGCGCGATCAGAGTGAACACCAGCTTCAGTACTGGCTCGTACCAGTCCACGTGCAGGCCGGCTAGAGCGTTGTTGAGCAGCGGGGTGGACAGGCCGAGGTAGTCGCGACCCACCAGTGCGGCGAGGGCGATGGTGGCCGCGGCGCCGATGAGGTTGCGGGCGGGTGGCCACTTCACCCAGTGGCCGAGGCGAGCGCGGATGGTGTGCAGCGAGTGGACGAAGACGCGAGCGATGAGGCCGAACGCGACGCCGGCGAGCACCAGTTTGAACGGCAGGCCGAACGTCCAGTCCGGCGCGCCAACGTGCGGGCGACCGGTCATGCGATAGCCGGCGATACGCACCGTCCAGGTGGCGGTGAAAGCCGCGACCGCGGAGGGCAGCAGTGCCCGCAGCGGATGGCGGCGGCTCATCTGCAGGGCGAACGCGATACCGGTGAACGGCACGGCGAACACGCCACCCCATCCACCGGCGAGGGAGGCGATGATCAAGGTCCGCCGGTCGTCGTCGCTGACCTTGCCGAGCCGCGCTGCGGTGTCCGCCACGGAGCCGGCCATCTGCAGCGCGGCCCCCTCACGGCCCACCGAGGCGCCGGTCAGGTGCCCGGCCACCGAGCCGCCCCAGATCAGCGGTGCCATTCGAGCGGGCACGCCGTGAGTGAAGACGTTGCCCTGCTCGATCACATAGGGCGTGCCGCCCTTGGCGTGGCCGGCCCAGTAGAAGTAGACCGCGCCAACCACCAGACCGGTGACGGGCAGCAGGTACAGCAGCCAGCCATGAGCGAGGCGTGTCCGTGTGGCCCAATCCAGACCCTCCAGAAAGCTCCACGAGATCAGCCCGGTGAGGATGCCGCCGATCGCTGCGAACAGCAGCAGACGCAAGCGGGCAAGCACTCGGCCAGGCTACCCCTGCCCCTTCCGTGGTTCTTGTCCCACACCGATCACGGAGCCTCGTGATCGACGTGGGACAAGAACACGTGAGCGAAGCAGGTCGATGATGTAACCAGGGTCGTCGAGGACGTCGGCGGTGGTGAACTCGATGACTTCGTATCCATCCGATTGCAGCGCATTGCGTCGCCGGGCGTCCTTGCGGCGGTCACTGTCGGAGGAGTGGCCGAGACGCCCGCTGACCTCCACGATCACGTTGGTGCGGGGGAACAGGAAGTCGACGCGCGCGACGGTGGTTCCATTGCGCCGGAACACAACTTGTGTGGTCGGTCGCGGCAGATCGGCGCTGCGCACGAGGCGCAGGAAGCGGCGCTCGAGGTACGACTCCCCACCGCTGTCCAACAGCAGTTCCCGCAGCATCACTACGCCCCGACGCCCAGATCCACTCAACCCGGTCAGTCGCGCGGTGAGCCGTGACAATGCGGTGCGCCGTAACCGGATCGCACTGTCGATCGCGCGTTCAAGATCGCGGGCCGATGCGCCCTGTGTGGCCCAGTCGATGATCGCCCGTGCCGCGTTCGTACAGCGCACGCCACCGTGACGAATGACGTCGAGCTCATCCCACCTTGTTGTCGTATGGAGCACCAGCCAGCGTGTCGAACGACGGGTGCGCGGCACGAGGAACTCGGCGGTCCGTTGCTCGGGCACGTCGACGCCGAGCCACAGGAGCGACGAAGCGCCGAACAACGCACCGCGTTTCCCCAGCCACGCCGCTCCGGCGCGAACCTGCATCTCGAAGGTCAGCGGCCGAGCAGCGTGGCGGAAGTGCCCTGGCGCAACCTCTGCCCACGTGCCGCGGTCCTGCGCCCGCTGCCAGGCTTCCCAACCCATCAGCCGCCGTGCGTCGCGATCGGTGACCAAGCCGCCGTTCCGAAGTCCGATGGTGACCAGTTCCATCTCTGCGTTCATGCCCTACTGGGCACATCGAACCTGCCTGACCGGCAGCTCTTCCCGCGGGTTCTGGTCCTACGCGGATCACGAGGCCCCGTGATCGGCGTAGGACAAGAACGGCCCAAGGGCCTCTGGGCAGAGGGAAGGGGAACCGTGTGGCAGGGGGTCCGTAGGATGGAACTCTCATGGAATCGCTCGATCTCGAGTCGCTCAACCCGGACCAGCTCGACGCGGTGGTGCACCGCGGCGGGCCGCTGCTCGTGGTGGCGGGCGCAGGTTCGGGCAAGACCCGGGTGCTCACCCACCGCATCGCCCACCTCATCCACGAGGGCGCTGCCCCCACGTCCATCCTGGCGATCACGTTCACCAACAAGGCCGCCGACGAGATGAAGCACCGCGTGGCCGCGCTGGTGGGGCCGGTGGTGAAGGCGATGTGGGTGTGCACGTTCCACTCCGCCTGCGTGCGCATTCTGCGCGCCAACGGCGAGGCACTCGGCTACCCGCGCAACTTCAGCATCTACGACCAATCGGACTCGCAGCGGCTGGTGGGCTACGTCATCCGCGATCTGGGTCTCGACGCCAAGCGCTTCCCGCCGCGTGCGGTGCAGGGGCAGGTGAGCTTGTGGAAGAACGAGCTGGTCACCCCCGACGAGGCGAAGGCGAAGGCGGACAACCCGTTCAGCCGCAAGCACGCCGAGGTCTACGCCGAGTACCAGGCTCGCCTGCTGAAGGCGGGCGCGATGGACTTCGACGACCTGCTGATGAAGACCGTGCAGCTGTTTCGCCAGCACCCGGAGGTGCTCGCCCACTATCAACAGCGCTTCAAGTACGTCCTCATCGACGAGTACCAGGACACCAACACCGCGCAGAACGAACTGGCTCTCGCGCTCGCCCAGGGTCACCAACAGATCACCATCGTCGGCGACGGCGACCAGTGCTTGCCCCCTGGCACGCTGGTGGCCACCCCGACTGGTGACGTGCCGATCGAATCGATCACGGTGGGCGATGAAGTGCTGGGCACTGGCGGAGGCGCGCACACCGAGGTTGGAGCAGTCCGCCATGTCCAAGAGGGCCGCTACAAGGGGCCGGTCGTCACGGTGACGGCCGGCGGAGTGACGGTGACTGGCACGCCGCACCACGTGGTGCCTGCTCGGTTCGACGTGCCCGCCGGCAAGCACCTTGTGTACTTGATGCACCGAGCCGACCGCGGGTTCCGCATCGGGCGCACCAAGAGCGACCGGGCGAACAGCCGTGGCGACGCAGATCCGGGCTTCCGTGTCCGAGCGGTGCAGGAGCATGCCGACGCTCTGTGGGTGCTGAAAGTGTGCGACTCGCTGGCCGAGGCCGCGTACTTCGAGTCGCGCTTCGCGGCCGACTATGGACTGCCGACCGCGTGCTTCCACTCGCAGGGCCGTGAACTTGCGATGGATGACGAATGGCTGGCAAGGCTCTACGCCGGACTCGACACCGAGATGCGGGCGAAGATCCTCATGGATGAACTGCTCATCCATCCCGACTTCCCGCACCACCGTCCGCAGAACGGCCGGCTGCGCAACACCCTCAACCTTGTGATGTTCGCGGATCGGCGGTCGCGCATCGGCTATCACCGCACGCAATGGAGTTCCAGCAACCAGCAGATCATCGACCGACTGGAAGCGGCGGGGCTGAAGCTCCGATCTGGCAAGTCTGGGAAGCGCTATGAGTCCTCGTTCAAGAGCTACCCGCAGGCGCTGAAGGTTGCGCATGAGCTTGCTGGCGTCGGCGGAATGCATCTCAAGCGCCGAGCGATGATCGACGGTCTCACTTACGACTCGACCCCACTAGCGCATCTCCACTCCGGCATGACGATTCTGGTGCTGCAGGACGGCCAGTTCATGCAGCGATCCGTCGACTCGGTGGAGGTCGAGCAGTACGACGGGCCGGTGTACGACCTGGAGGTGGACCCCACGCACCACTACGTCGCCAACGGGATGCTCGTCCACAACAGCGTGTACGGGTGGCGAGGTGCGGACGTGCGCAACATCCTGCAGTTCGAGGATGCGTTCGAGGACGTCACCACGATCGTGCTGGACCAGAACTACCGCAGCACGCAGACGATTGTCGACGCGGCCAACGCAGTCATCAAGAACAACCCCGATCGCAAGGAGAAGCACCTCTGGAGCGAGAAGGGTGGCGGCGATCGCATCGTGCGCTACCACGCGGAGGACGAAGGCGACGAGGCCATGTTCGTGGCGCGGACTGCACAGAACCTGCACCGCGACCAGCACCTGATGTGGAAGGAGATCGCAGCCTTCTACCGCACCAACGCGCAGAGCCGCGTCATCGAGGAAGCGTTCATGCGCATGGGCGTGCCCTACAAGGTGGTGGGCGGCACGCGGTTCTACGACCGGCGCGAGATCAAGGACGCGATGGCGTACCTGCGCGCGGTGGTGAACCCGGCGGATGAGGTCAGCATCAAGCGCGTGCTCAACGTGCCCAAGCGTGGGGTGGGCGAGGCCAGCATCGCCAAGCTCGACGCGTACGCGAACGCGGAAGGGGTCACCTTCGCCGAGGCGATGCGCGAATCCCAGGCCGCCGGCCTCACTGGGGCGGCGGCGCGCGGGGTGGAGAGCTTCGTACGCCTGCTGGACAACACCACCGCGCTGGCCACCGACGACAACACCGGCCCCGGCGACCTGCTGCAGGCCGTCCTCGACGCCAGTGGCTACCTGGCCGAACTGGAGGCCGAGGAAACGGTGGAGGCCGCGGGTCGCATCGAGAACATCGGCGAGCTCATCGGATCTGCTCGCGAGTTCACCCGCATCGACGAGTTCCTCGAGCAGGTGGCGCTGGTGGCCGACACCGACGAGATCGACGACGACGACAAGGTCGTGCTGATGACCTTGCACAGCGCGAAGGGTCTGGAGTACCCGGTGGTGTTCCTGGTGGGCATGGAGGAAGGGTTGTTCCCCAGCAACCGCTCGCTGACCGAGCCCACCCAGATGGAGGAAGAACGGCGGCTGGCGTACGTGGGCATCACCCG
This sequence comes from uncultured Bifidobacterium sp., assembly GCA_964598965.1. Taxonomy (GTDB): domain Bacteria; phylum Actinomycetota; class Acidimicrobiia; order Acidimicrobiales; family Ilumatobacteraceae; genus UBA668. Next base: position 7,729 of record CAZREK010000042.1, read on the forward strand.
CGCCCAGCAGAAGCTGTTCGTCAGCCACGCCTGGAGCCGCCAGCTGTTCGGTACCACCAACTACAGCCCGCCCTCCCGGTTCCTCGACGAGATCCCTCCGGATCTCATCCAGGACACGGGGGCGGTGTCCGGCCGCAGGTCCGCCGGCCGTTCCAGCTACCGGGCTCGTGACACCTACTCCGAACCGCCCGCCTACCGCCGCAGCGAGTCGCGCTCGCCGGTCAGCAGCTTCGACCCCGACGACGACTTCGACGCCCACCGCGAGCGCGTGGTGGAAGCCGCCATGCGGGCAGGGCAGCGCACCCCTTCGCCCTCCAACTCACAAGAGCTCGGGTTGCGGGTGGGTGACGACGTGGAGCACCCGTCCTTCGGCGAGGGCGTGATCATCGAGATTCGTGGCCAGGGCGACCGTGCCGAGGCCACCATCCGCTTCGCCGGGGTCGGCACCAAGCACCTGTCGCTCGCCTGGGCGCCGCTCACGAAACGCTGACCGTCAGTTCGATGGCTCCGGGGCCGAACGTCACTTTCCGAGGGCCCGTTCGCGCTGATTGAATGCTCTGAATGCCGTTCAAGCTGCACCACCACGACCCTGAGACGCTGCAGCGCCGTCGCCGACTGAGTTACACCTGGGCGGGCATCGTGGTGGCGTGGTCGTTCATCCGCACCTTGCCGGTGTGGGCGGCGGTGGGTGATTACGGCCTGAACCCGTGGGTCTACCTCAGCCTCGACCTGGCGTCGGCAGTGATCGATGCGTTCAGTACCCCGCGCATGGTGCTCAGCTTCATCGACAACCACATGCGCCAGGCCATCCGCTGGGCGCTCATCTCGCTGGGCGTGTTCATCGTCCCTGACCTGTACATCTTCCTCGGCACCCGCGAACTGCCCAAGCGGATCATCGTGATCATCGTGGTGATCATCGGCACCACCTCCTCGATCGCGGTTCTCGGCGTCATCCGCAAGATCAAGGCCGGTCGCCGTTTGAAGGCCGCCGAGATTCAGGGCGACTCCGGCGCGCGTGTTTGAATGGTGGCCATGAAGGCTGTCGTCCTGCACAAGAGCCTCACGGGCAACACCCGTCGAGCCGCCGAACTGATCGCTGCCAACCTCCAGCAGGAAGGCTGGGGCATCACCGCGGTGTGTCCCGTGTCGCGCCCGGAGATGGCCGCGATCCAGGACGCCGACATCGTCATTCTCGGTACGTGGGTGGACGGCCTGTTCGCCGTTGCGCAGAAGCCGTTCGGTGTCGGAGCCATCCGCAACCTGCCGTCCATCAACGGCAAGCTGGCGGCCACGTTCTGCACCTTCGCCGTCAACCCGGGCCGCACGCTCGACAAGCTCGACACCGTCGTCAGCGGCCTGGGCGCGAATGTCATCGGCGGCCTGGCCCTGCACCGCAACCGCCTGCGGGCGCATAGCGAAGAGTTCGCTGCCCGCCTGGTGGACAACGTCCCCGCCAAGGCCTGAAGCGCAGGCCCCGACGGCCTCAGCCGGCGGCCGTCGTGGTGACGGATGCGCCCAGTGCGCGCAGCGACAGCGTCAGAGTGTTGTCCTGGTTGACGATCGGCTGCACGCCCGCGGGCGGGGTGGCCAGGTCGGCGACCTCGATCGTGCGGCCCTCGCAGTCGGTGAACTGGCGCGTGCCGCGCTGCAGGGTGATCTCGCACGTGGCGTCGCGGTCGGCGGGGTGGGCGAGGTAGAGGGCCCAGCCGCGAGCGGGGTCGTCGCCCACATGGTCCAGCACCACGTGGCGGTCGTCGCCCACCAGATCGGGCAGGATCAGCGGCCCGCCATCGGCGATGGTCTGGGCGATCGGCTCGACTCGCCCCATCTCCTGGTAGGCGGGGGCGAGGTGGTCGGTGGTGTCCTCGCTGTTGCCGGAGATGACGGCGGCAACGCCCCACAGGGCCAGGAACATCACGGCGAAGAAGGCCAGCCCGAGTGCCACCGGGGCCGTTGCCCGGGCGAAGGTGGACTGGAACTGGGGACGGCGCATCGCTGCACAGTCTGGCGGAATTGAGCACGCGACTGAAACCGCCGTAGGGTTACTCCCTTGTGAAGCGCACATATCGCGTCGTGGTGGCCAAGCCGGGTCTGGATGGGCACGACCGTGGGGCCAAGACCATCACTCGCGCGCTGCGCGACCACGGTTTCGAGGTCATCTACACGGGTCTGCACCAGACACCCGAGCAGATCGCGGAGACGGTGTTGCAGGAGGACGCGGACGCGGTGGGCCTGTCGCTGCTGAGCGGTGCTCACCTCACCTTGTTCCCCCGCGTGATGGAGGAACTGCGCGCTCGCGACCTGGGCGACATTCTCGTGTTCGGCGGCGGTGTCATCCCCGACGCCGACGCGCGTGCGCTGAAGGAACAAGGTGTGGCCGAGATCTTCGGCCCGGGAAGTTCGTTGAAGACGATCAGCGTGTGGCTCGAGGGCCAGTTGGATCAGAGAGAGGACCAGTAGTGGATCTGTTCGAGTACCAGGGCAAGCAGTACTTCGCCCGCTTCGACATTCCCGTGTCGCCCGGCGACGTGGCCTACACGGTCGACGAGGCCGTCAAGGCGGCCGAGGCTGCCGGCTACCCGGTCGTCGTCAAGGCGCAGGTGCAGGTCGGTGGCCGCGGCAAGGCCGGTGGCATCAAACTGGCCGACAACGCGGACGAGGTGCGTCTCCACGCCGGGAACATCCTGGGCATGGACATCAAGGGCCACCTGGTCAAGCGCGTGTGGGTGGAGCACGCCAGCGACATCAAGAAGGAGTACTACGCCTCGTACTCGCTGGACCGTGCTGCCAAGAAGCACCTGCTGATGCTCAGTGCCGAGGGTGGCGTGGAGATCGAAGCGGTCGCCGCCAGCAACCCCGACGCAATCGTGATGCTGCACATCGACCCGGTCGACGGCCTGCCGCTGGCGGTGGCTCGCGATGCGGCCGTGCGCGCCAAGATCGACGCCGAAGCGGTGGACGGCGTGGCCGACATGCTGGTGAAGCTGTACCGCTGCTTCACCGAGGGCGACTGCGACCTGGCCGAGATCAACCCGCTGATCCTGCGTCCGGACGGGGGCGTGCACGCACTCGACGCCAAGGTCAGCCTGGACAACAACGCGGCCTTCCGTCACCCCGAGTGGGACGAGTTCCGCGCCACCGAGGAACTGGACGAGCGCGAGCAGCTCGCCCGCACGCACGACCTGCAGTACATCGGCCTGGAGGGCTCCGTCGGCATCATCGCCAACGGCGCCGGCCTGGCGATGAGCACACTCGACGTGGTGAACCAGGTGGGTGGCGCGGCCAGCAACTTCCTCGACATCGGTGGCGGCGCCAACGCCGACATGATGACCGCCGCCCTGGAGGTCATCAACTTCGACCAGTCGGTGAAGAGCATCTTCATCAACATCTTCGGTGGCATCACCCGTGGTGAGGAAGTCGCCAAGGGCATCGTCGAGGCGCTGCGCCGCGTGGAGCTGCGGGCACCGATCGTCATCCGCCTCGACGGCACCAACGCCGAGGAGGGTCGCGAGATCCTGAAGAACGCGGGCATCCCGGAGCACAAGCTGATCTCCAAGCCCACCATGTTGGAAGCGGCCCGCACCGCGGTCGCCATCGCCATCGCCGACTCGGAGAACGGGAACTGATCATGGCCATCTTCGTCAACGAACACACCAAGGTCATCGTCCAGGGCCTCACCGGCGGGCAGGGCAAGTACCACGGCCTGCGCAACAAGGCCTATGGCACCCAGGTCGTCGCCGGTGTCACCCCGGGCAAGGGCGGCACCGACGTCGAGGGCATCCCGGTGTTCAACTCGGTGGCCGAGGCCGTCGCCGCCACCGGTGCCGACGCGTCGTTCATCGCCGTACCGCCGAAGGCCGCGGGCGCCGCGATCCTGGAGGCTGCTGCCGCGGGCATCCGCTTCATCGTCTGCATCACCGAGGGCATTCCTGCCCAGGACGAGGCCAAGGTCTACAACACGCTGGTGCGCGACTACCCGAACACTCGCCTGCTTGGCCCCAACTGCCCGGGCATCATCAGCCCAGGGAAGTGCAACATCGGCATCACCGCCGGTGAGATCGCCGAGCTGCCGTCGGCCAAGGGTCCCAACGTCGGCATTGTCAGCCGCTCGGGCACCCTCACCTACCAGGCCCTGTACGAGCTGAAGCAGCGCGGCATCGGCGTGTCCACCTGCGTGGGCATCGGCGGCGACCCCGTGCCCGGCACGAACTTCATCGACGTGCTCGAACTGTTCCAGAAGGATCCGCAGACCGAAGGCATCATCATGGTCGGCGAGATCGGCGGCAGCGACGAGGAGGCGGGCGCGGAGTACATCCGCAAGCACGTCACCAAGCCGGTCGTTGCCTACATCGCGGGCGTCACGGCGCCTCCGGGCAAGCGCATGGGTCACGCCGGCGCGGTGA
>CAZREK010000043.1:0-12069 GCA_964598965.1 uncultured Bifidobacterium sp.
CCACTGACGTTGCCGCGCTGACATAGTCCTTCTGCCGCTCGGCCAGCATCGAACTGCGCAGCAACCGGGCGAACAAGGGCACGTTGGGCACCGCCACCGCCACCATCACCGCGGTCTGGCTCTGTCCGATGACTGCCGCTACCGACAGCGCGAGCAGCAGGCTGGGCACGGCCAGCATGACGTCGGTGATGCGCATCATCAGCGAATCGACCCAGCCCTCGAACGCGCCGGCGAGCAGACCGAACAGGGTGCCGATGGTGGCGCCGATACCCAGCGACACGATGCCGATGACCAGCGACGAGCGCGCGCCGTAGATGACGCGCGACAACTCGTCGCGGCCGCTCTCGTCCAGGCCGAACCAATGCCCACCCGACGGGCCGGGAATCGACTCGGGCCGGATCTGGTCGAACCACGACTTGTCACGCGGGCCATACGGTGCCAGCCACGGTGCGAACACGGCGACGATGACGAAGAAGACGATGATGATGCCGCCGAAGACCGCGAGGCGGTTGGCACGCAACCGGCGCCATGTCTCGCGAGTGAGGCTGGAACCCGAGGTCTCCACGACCCGGTTGCCCATCAGCGACTGAAGATGGTCCTGCACCGTCGACATCACGTCACCCGGATCCGCGGGTCGATGACCGCATACAACATGTCCACGGTGAGGTTGACGAGCACGAACACGACAGCGAGGAACAGCACGCCGCCCTGAATCACCGGGTAGTCCTTGTCGAGCACGGCCCCGCTGATCAGCTCGCCCAGGCCGCCCCACGCGAACACCTTCTCGGTGAGGACCGCTCCGGAGAGCAACAGGCCGGTCTGCAGACCGATGACAGTGACGATCGGCAGCATCGCATTGCGCAGCACGTGACGCCGATCGACGACGGATCGTGACATGCCTTTCGCCCGGGCTGTGCGCACGAAGTCCTCGTTCAGCACCTCCAGCACCGATGCGCGGGTGATGCGGGCGATGATCGCCAGTGGGATGGTGCCCAACGCGATGCCCGGGAGAATCATGTGCTGCACGGTGTCCCAGAAGGCGCCGAAGTCGCCCTCGATGAGCGAGTCGATCAGATTGAAATTGGTGTGGTGTTGCAGGTCGCGCACTGGCGACAGGCGCCCGATGGTGGGCAGCCATGACAGCTTCTGCGCGAAGAAGTACTTGAGGATCTGAGCCAGGAAGAACACGGGCACCGAGACGCCGACCAGCGAGACGATCATCGAGCTGTTGTCCACCCAAGTGCGCTCGCGCTTGGCGGCCACGAAACCCAACGGGATGCCGAGGCCGACGGCGAACACCATCGCCGCCAGCGACAACTCCACGGTTGCGGGGAAGCGACGCAGCATCTCCGCAGTGACGTCCTTGCGGAGCGTGATCGACTGTCCGAAGTCGAAGCGGACAATACGACCGAGGTACTTGAAGTACTGCTCGATGACGGGCTTGTCGAACCCGTACAGGCGGTTCACCTGCGCGATGCGCTCCGGGCTGGCGCGCTCACCGAGCAATGCCGTCGCTGGGCCACCGGGCAGGGCCCGGACCCACATGAAGAGCAGGAAGCTCAAGCCCAGGAGAATGGGGATGAGCAGCAGCAGACGGCGAATGACGAACTTGATCATGCGAAAGACACCACGAGGGCGGGCCGGTGCACAGTGGCACCGACCCGCCCACGTTGGCAAGTGTTGATCAGCCGATCGACACGGGAGCGAAGGACTCCAACGCCACCGGGCCAGGGACGTAACCGCTCACGTTGCCAGCGAACGCGAGGGCCGGCTGAGTGTGCACGTACGGCACGCCCGGCAGGAAGTCCATGATCATCTTGTTGGCTTCCTGGTACAGGGCCGTGCGCTCGGCGATGTCCGCCGTGTCACGAGCCTGGGTCAGGATGTCGAAGATCTCCTGGTTGTCGAAGCCCCACGCGGGCTGCGGAGTGCGGAAGAACGTACCGACGAAGTTGTCCGGGTCGCCGTAGTCGCCCGTCCAGCCCAGCAGGTACACCTGCGCGTTACCGGCGTTGACGTCATCGAGGTAACCCGAGCGCCACGGGGCGGTCTTGGGCACCACGGTGAAGCCCACGGCCTCGAGGTCGGCCTTGAAGGCCTCGAAGTTGGCGGTGGGGTCCGGCATGTACGGACGGCTGACGTCGCTGGGGTAGTAGAACTCGATCGTCAGGTCGGTGACGCCACTCTCCTCGATCAGCTGCTTGGCCTTCTCGGGGTCGTAGTTGTACTGGGTGACGTCCGGGCTCCAGCCGAAGATCTCCGGCGGCAGGAACTGGCTGGCGACTTCCGCACCTTCGGGGTACTTGGCCTGGACCAGCGCGTCGCGGTTGAGTGCGTAGGCGATGGCCTGACGGATCTTCTCGTTGTCGAGCGGCGGCTTGGCCTGGTTGAAGCCCACGTAGCCGACGTTGAACGCCGGGCGCATGAGGATCTGGAAGCCGCCGTCCTTCAGACCGGAGAGGTCGGCCGGGTCGACACCGTCGTAACCCTGGATCTCGCCGTTCTCGAGCGCGGTGCGGCGAGCCGGACCGTCGGCGATCGGCTTGAAGATCACCTTGTCCAGCAGAGCCTTGGTGCCCCAGTACTCCTCGTTGCGGACGATCGTCAGCTTGTCACCGGGCGTCCAGCTGTCGAACTTGAACGGGCCGGTGCCGATCGGGTGCTCGGTGCCGAACGTGCCGTCGAACGTCGGCGCGTCGTCGGTACCGCCGACCTTGTCGGCCTCGTACTTGGTGAGGGCGTCAGGGCTGGCGATGGCGAACGCCGGAACGGCGAGGCCGGCCAGGAACGCAGCCGAAGGAGCCGTCAGGGTGACGACCGCAGTGGCATCGTCGGTGGCCTCACAGCCCGAGTACAGGCTGGGGGTCGCACCGTCGGAGAAGCCACCGAACACGGTGCTCCAGTAGTAGGACACGGCGGCGCTCTGAGCGACACCGGTGAAGTTGTACCAACGGTCGAAGTTGAAGCACACGGCAGCGGCGTTGAAGTCGGTGCCGTCGTGGAACTTCACACCCGTCTGCAGGTTGAACGTCCACTGCAGACCGTCGTCACTGGCGGTCCAGGACTTGGCCAGCAGGGGCTCGACCTCGGTGCCACCGGGCTTGGTGGTGACCAGCGTCTCGAAGATCTGGTAGATGACGCGCATCGACTCGCCATCGCTGACGAACGCACCGTCGAGCACCACCGGATCGGCAGACGCACCGAACACGAGCGTGCCGCCGGCGCCGCCGGACGAGCCACCCGAATCCTTGTTGTCGTCGTCGCCGCTGCACGCGGCCACGACCATCGCGGTTGCCAGCGTGAACGCCAGCAGCTTCCTGCGAGTCTTCATGTTCCTCCCCTAGGTGAGCCGGCCGACAGCCGGCACTCAGTGGGAGGAGACTATCCAAGTCGCGTGAACGTTCGGAACGGATGCACCGCACCCGTTCCGAACGCCACGTTCCTGCCGACGGCCTCAGGCCTCGGGGGTGACCCCTGCGCCGAGGGCCTCGTTGGCCACGCCCAGCTTGCGGATCAGCGCCGCAGCCAGGCCTTCGATGCTGCTCCCGCCAGTGACCAGCACATCGGGCACCACGTTGACCCCACCTTCGGCGATCGCGTTGATCGCCGCCACCAGGGCAGTCGCGGCCGGCCCGAGGGCCTCCTTCTGCTTCTCGAAGCCCTCCGCTCGAGCGAGACCGAGCGCCTGGGCAGCCTTGGCCTCGGCGAGACCGACGGCCTCGGCGCGGCTGGCTTCCGCGGCACCGACGCTCTGCACCTTGGTGGCCTCGGCACGACCCATGTTCTCGATACGGCTGGCGTCGGCCTTACCCAACACCTCCACCTTGGTGGCTTCGGCGCGAGCAGTGGTCTCCACGAAGGCGGCCTCACCGCGAGCCGCCTCGGCGCGGGCGTCGGCGGTGTTGCGGTTGATCTCGATGCTCACCTGGCTGGTGGCCAGCTGGCCCTGCATGTCCGCCGTACCACGAGCCTTCTCCACCTCGATACGGGCGAGCTGAGCTTCACGCTGCTCGTGGAAGGTGGCCTTCTCCTGGTTGGCGATCTCGCGCTCGGTCAGCACCTTCACCAGTTCCACGGGGAACACGACGTCCTGGATGTAGACACCCTTGGTCTCCACGTCGTAGCCGGACAGGTACATGGTGACGGCCTGCAAGGCAGCGGCTTGCACCTCGTCGCGGGTCTCGATGAACTTCACGGCTTCCAGGCGCTGCAGGGTATTGCGGAAGTGGTTGCCCACCGCCGACTGCAGCACCTCGTTGACCAGGTTGGCCATCGTGCCGACCATCGAGATGACCTTCGGAGCCTTCGCGTCGCTGACATGGATCTGCACCTGCAGGTCGATGCGGAACACGAAGCCTTCGCGGCTCTTGCCCTCGATCGGGTTCAGTGCCGCGTCGAGGTTGTGTGCCTGGCTGCTGGCGCTGGCCCAGTTGAGGGTGAGGATGCTGGTGGGCACGATCTCGGCCGCGTAGATGCGCGGGTTGAGCGCGTACTTGCCGGTGCGCAGCGGCTCTTGCCAGATGCCGCGACGGCCGGGTTGCACGATGGAGCCGAACTTGAACTCCTTGCCGCTGGTGTCCAGCGTGGGCAGACCGACGAAGGCCTTCATCACGGCCACCTCGCCCTGACGCACCACCAGCATGGGAACCATCTCCACGCTGACCAGGAACGGGTTCAGCAGGTACGCGCCATACAGCAGCGGGTCGTGCTGCAGACCGATGCGACCACCGTTGCTGAGGAACGCTTGGAAGTCCTGGTAGTTGTTGTGCAGCGTGTTCTTGCTGCCCAGCAGCGTGTCGATGATCTCCGCGTCGGCAGCGCCGGCCTTCTGCATCGCCTCCACGTCGGTGAACCCGCCGAGGCGGCTGGCGATATCGCCACTGGGCAGCGGCTCGCCTTCCAGCGTGGTGACGATGCCCACCATGTCCTGCTTGTCGCGCGCTGCGATGATCGTGACCGCCAGGTGCGACGGGCTGAGCCCGAACGCCGCAGGGGTGATGCCCTCACGAGTGCGAGCGGCCATCTGCAGCTGCGCGCTCACCGGCATGCCGTACACACGACTGGCCGTCACGACGAGGAACGCCGCCGGGTGGATGGGCACGAGGGTGCCAGGAGGCAGCACAGGGCGCTGTACGCCCTTCTGGCCGCCGTTGTTGAGGAAGGCGGGCAGATCGTTGAAGTTCCCGAACTCGGGCCGGTACTCGGCGCTCTTCGCACCGATCTTCAACGGCGCGCCGACTTGCGCGATGACCACACCGATCTCGCCGGCGGGCACCTGCACCCAGGGGTGCTTGGTGACCGAGTAGATCGGCCACAGCTTGAACCGCAGACCAGGCATGAGCAGCTTGGCTTGGAAACCGGCCTCGCCGTGGAGCGCGACCGGGTTGCCCTCGGACAGGCTCTTGCGGGAGAACCGCTTGTTGACCAGCCCGATTTCGGCGGGCCCGATGGAATGGAGCGACCGCAGGATCAGCAGGGTCGCGATGAGGAGTACGGACAGGAGAACGATGCCAATGGTCAGCACCGTCCACCTCCTTTCATGTAAGGGGTGAATGACTTCGGTGCCGACCAGACTTCCCGGCGCTTCCAGACGAAGTGGCTTGTATGGCACTTGTCTGCTACTTGTTCTACGCCTGGTCGACTCCGCCGTCAAGCACCCCCAGCTTGTGGGTTCGCCGTGTGCGCCGCCGGTGCGAGTCTGTCAGCTGGCGGGCGATCCTGCCAGCGCGTCCGTCCGCGTGTTTGACTGTGAGCCATGCCCGCGTTGCGCACTCGTCGCTCCCCCGCACCCGACGCAGCGTTGGTGCGCGATCTGCGCAAGGCGATCGGACGCGACCGGGTGCGCGCCGATGCAGCCGAGCTGGCGCTGTTGCGTCGCGACGCCTCCGTCTTCCAAGGTGGCGTGTCCGGGCCGGTGTGCTTCCCCGGCAGCACCGCCGACGTGCAAGCCGTGGTGCGCACTGCTGTGCGTCATGGGCGGGCGGTCGTCCCCCGCGGAGCGGGCACCGGCTTGGCCGGCGGGGCGATCCCGTTGGGCGCGCCAGTGGTCGTCTCACTGATGCGCATGAACCGCGTCCTGGAGGTCGACACCGTGGCCCGCGTGGCCTGGGTCGAGCCGGGCGTCGTGAACCTCGATCTGTCCAAGCACCTGCGGCCGTTCGGCTACCACTTCGCCCCCGACCCCTCCAGCCAGCAGGTGTGCACGCTCGGCGGCAACATCGCCAACAACTCCGGAGGCCCGCACTGCCTCGCCTACGGCGTCACCAACGCGCACGTCGTCGCGATGGAGGTCGTGCTGCCCGACGGCGAGGTCGCGATGCTGGGTGGGCTCGAACCCGAGCCACTGGGCTACGACTTGCGCGGCGCCTTCATCGGTGGTGAGGGCACGCTGGGAATCGCCACCCGCATCGCCGTGCGCATCACCCCCAACCCACCGGCCGTGCGCACGATGCTGGCCTCGTTCTCCGACGTACGGCACGCCGCCGACACCGTCAGCGCCGTCATCGCCGCTGGCATCGTGCCCGCCGCCATGGAAGTGATGGATCAGCTGATCACACGCGCGGTGGAGAACTGGATCCACGCCGGCTACCCCACCGACGCTGCTGCCGTGCTGTTGGCCGAGGTGGACGGTCTGGAGGACGGGGTGGAGATCGATGCCGCCGCGATCGAGCGCATCGCCCGCGAGTGCGGCGCCACCGAAGTGCGCCGCGCACAGGACGACCACGAGCGCGCGCTGCTGTGGAAGGGCCGCAAGTCGGCGTTCAGTGCGATCGCCCAGATCGCACCGGACTACTACCTGCACGACACGGTCGTACCGCGCTCACGGTTGGCCGAGGTGCTGGCAGAGACGTATCGCATCGCCGAACGCAACGACGTGATCGTGATGAACGTGTTCCATGCCGGCGATGGCAACTTGCATCCGCTGTTGTTGTTCGATGCGCGCCAACCCGGCGCGATCGATCGTGTGCACGCGGCCGGCAAGGAGATCCTGGAGGCATCGCTGGCTGTGGGTGGCGTGTTGTCCGGCGAGCACGGCATCGGCGTGGAGAAGCGCGACTACATGCACCTGTTGTTCTCCCACGACGACCTCGACCACCAGAACCGCCTGCGCCGAGCGTTCGATCCCGACTGCCGCGCCAACCCGGGCAAGGTGCTGCCCACCGGCCACAGCTGCGCCGACATCCAAGCCCTGCTCGAGGTGCCGCGGGGGACGTGGGTATGACCGCTGCGCCGCTCACCGCCGATGCAGTGCTCGTCGCCTTCGCCGAGGAAGTCGGCGCGCACGGACCGATCACCATCGCGGGCGCGCGAACACGCTGGCAACGCGGTGGCGCGTTGGCGGCCGGCACGCGCATCGTCCACGCTCCCGCCGGAGTCGTGTGGCACCAGCCGGAGGAGATGACAGTGTGCGTCCGCGCCGGCACACCTGTCGCGGAGCTTGCCGATGCGCTGGCCGCTCGCGGGCAACGCTGTGCACTCCCCGAGCGCGGCGGCACGGTCGGTGGGGCGATCGCCGTTGGCGAGAACCATCTCGGCGTGCTGGGGCGCGGCACCGTCCGAGCCAGCGTGTTGGAGGTCCGCTACGTCTCCGCCGAAGGCCGCCTGGTGCGCGGCGGAGGGCCGACGGTCAAGAACGTCAGCGGCTACGACTTACCCCGGGTCATGACGGGCTCGCTGGGGACACTCGGCCTGTTCGCCGAAGTTATCCTGCGCACCAACCCGACCCCCGCGGCGGTCAGCTGGGTCCGCGCGGAGGAGGCCGACCCGATCGCAACCCGCGACCGCTTGCGGGGCGCCTCGGCAGTGCTGTGGGACGGTGGCGCCACCTGGGCCTGCATCGAAGGTCACACCGCAGACGTGCACGCGCAAGTTGCTGCGCTCGCCGCCGTCGGCAAGTTCGAGGAGGCCTCGGGGCCGCCGCCGCTGCCGCCCTATCGCTGGTCGCTGGCGCCCGCTGCCCCCGAGACGTTGTTGCAGCATCAGGCGGGGTACTTCGTGGCGGAGATCGGCGTCGGTGTCCTCCACGCATCGGTGCCACAACCGGCGCGTACGGTCCCGCAGGGCGTTGCCGCACTCGCTGCTCGGCTCAAGGCACAGTTCGATCCGACGGGTCGGCTGAACCCTGGCCGCGATCCGGGGAGGCCGTGATGACCCTGCACATCGACCCGGCGGAGCTGAACAGCTGCGTGGAGTGCGGCGGCTGCATGTCCGCGTGCCCCACGTTCCGCGTCACGGGCGACGAAGCATTCTCCCCACGTGGCCGCATCGCGCTCATGCGTGAGGTGCAGAACAACGGCGCGCCGATCACGCCCGAGGTCGCAGACGCGTTCTCCACCTGCATCCAGTGCCGCGGCTGCGAGCCCGCCTGCTCGTCGGGCGTCCCCTACGGTCGGCTGATCGAGCAGACCCGCGCCGCGCTGGCCGCCGACGCACGCATCACGCCACGCTGGCTGCGGGCCGCGTTCGCCCCGCTGTCACGTCCGCGCCTGCTGCGCGCCGGCTCGGTGCTCATCGGTCTCGCGCAACGACTGCGCCTCTTCCCCACCGATCGCGGCATGCCCCGCCGCATACCGCTGCGTCGCAGCCCCCTCGCCGCAACAGGCACCGACGTGTTGCTGTTCACCGGATGCGTGATGGACGCATGGCAGCGCGATGTGCACGAGGCCACGATGCGCGTGCTGGCGGCGGCCGGAGTCGGCGTGACGCCGACGTTGGCCACTGCCCCGTGTTGTGGGGCGCTGCACTCACACGCCGGCATGATCGATCGGGCCAAGCAGATGGCGCAGCAGGTAATCGAGTCGCTCCCGCCGGACGTGCCGGTGTTGGTGAACTCCGCAGGGTGTGGCGCGGCGATGAAGGACTACGGCCACCTGCTCGGCACCGACGCTGCGCGCGCGTTCGCCGCCCGAGTGTTCGACGTGCAGGAGTGGTTGGCCACTCGCATCGACCAGTTGCCGTCCGTGGCACCGCTGGATGCACGCGTCGCCGTGCAGGACCCGTGCCACCTGCGCCACGTGCAGAAGGTGCACCAGGCGACACGCACCGTGTTGCGTCCATTCGTGCGTGAACTCGTGGAGCTGGACGATGACGGCATGTGCTGCGGCTCGGGCGGCTCGTACTCCATCACCAACCGCTCGCTGTCGCAACAAGTGCGCGCACGAAAGGTGCAGACGATCGACGCGGTGCACGCCGACATCGTGGCCAGCGCCAACCCAGGCTGCTCGCTGAACCTGGCAGCTGCCGGCGTGCCGGCCCGGCATCCGATGTGCATCATCGACGAAGCCCTCTCGACAACCACCCTTCGCTGACCGCGCGAGACTGGCCCCATGCTGGGGGCCGGCGACATGGGAGGAGGCGGCGGGGACAACACCACCTGGATCGTGCTCGCCGTGGTTTCGGTGGCCATCGTTGCGTTGCTCTTGCGCCACCGGTCGACAGCCTCCAAGGCCCGGGCCAGGGTGTCGGCAGCCACTCGGCCCGATGCGGGCGTGGTCGAACTGCACGACCTGCCCGCGCCCGGCTCGCGAAGCACGGTGGCGATCGGCGTGCGTGTGTCGCAGGACGCCGGTGACGTGCAGCTGATCGGAGCGCCATGAGCCTGCCCCCGCCGTCCACACCGCAGAACTGGGCACCGCCACCAACGCCGGGTGCCGCTACCTCGAACGTCCGCCAGTTGTTGTTCGGCGATCAGCCACCGAGGTTGCCGTCCAGCGACGAGCCGGCGGCCATCTCTTCGCTGCCCGCTCCGCTGCGGACAGCGGTACGCAAGCAGATCGTGCACAGCATCGGTGACGCGGTGGACATGGAGTTGGCCGATGTGGTGGTTCGCGGCTGGGTGCGTCACAAGGCACTGCGCGCTGCGGCCGAGCGAACTCGCGAGCGTGGGCGGGAGCTGGTCGACCTTGCCGACCACACCATGATGTCGACCCATCGCCCGACCATCGACCTGTCGGTGGACGGCGCCCCACTGGTCACGCTGCACCTCATGCTGCAGCTGTCGATTCGCGTGGTGGGCGTGATCGCCGTCGTCGAGCGGGCCTCGCTGGTCGGTCTGCAGTCCGGCGCCTTGGAGGTGACCGCTTCGCTGAAGCTCGGCAACGATCAGCTGGTCGCACGCACGCAGCGGCTGGACGCAGTGCACGCCGTGGCGCTGACACGTCCGCGGCCGTTGCTGGAGGCCACAGCGAGCTGAGTTCACTCCCCCGCTGTGGGAATGAAGTCGCCGACCTGCGCAGCGGTACGCGCCAGGGACTCCTCGTAGGTGGCCCGTTCCTCGGCCGTCAGGTCATCGCGACTCAGTTCGGCGAGGACATCGCGGATCACGTGGCCGTTGGCCCGATCCACCCAGGTCGGGTAGGCGATGGGGCGTTGCACTTCGACGCGCCCGTCTGCGTGCACATCGATCTCCACCGTCACGATGAGGCCGTCCTGCGATGCGGCCGGGTAGTCCTCTTGCCGAGGGTGGTCGCTGAGCTGGTTGCCCAGCCCGAACACGGTCCACACACCATTGACCTGCTCGATGCCCTGCACCATGTGTGCGTGGTGGCCGATGACGAGATTGATGAGGCCACTGCTGGTGATCTGGTCGGCCCACAACCGCTGCGCTCGATCCACCTCCGCCTTGGTCTCCGTGCCCCAGTGCATGCTGACGATCACCACCTGCGCACCCATGGCTCGTGCCTTCTGCGCGTCGGCGATGATGCGGTCCTTGTAGATCTTCGCCGAGCGCCACCACTCTCCGTTGGGCGGCTCCAGACCGTTGTAGCCGTACGTGTAGGAGAGGTGAGCCACCTGCACGCCGTTGACGTCGAGGAGACGAGGCGCGATCTCCGCCTTCGTGCGCGCGGTGCCCGCCTGCGTGAGACCCACCGCATCGAACGCGTCGAGCGTTGCGTCAATCCCTGCGGCGCCCTTGTCGAACACGTGGTTGCTGGCGGTGCTGCAGTTGTCGTAACCGGCTGCCTTGATCGCGGGGACTATCTCCACCGGCGCCGCGTAGAACGGGTAGTCCGTCGGCCGGTCGCCGGGCTGCACCACCACGGTCTCCATGTGGCACACCGCGAGGTCCACGCTGTCCAGCAGTGGCTTGACGTCGGCGAACATCGGCACGAAGTCGTAGCCGCTGCCACCGGTGTTCGCTTGCGCGGACTGCCACACGCCTTCGTGGATGAGTATGTCGCCGGCGAACGCGAAGGTGAGCCGGTGCAGCCCAGGTTCTGTCGTCGTGGTGCTGGTGCTGCTGGTGGTGGACGACGATGTGCTGGCCGCCGTGGTCCCGACCGTGGTCGTGGAGGTCGCCGCGACAGTGGGGGTCGCCGCGCCGCCACTGTCACCCGCGCAGCCAGCCACCAGCAGCATCGCCGACGCCAACGACACGCCCAGTGCACTACGAACCGTGGAGCGGACCATCACCCGTCCTCGTCACGGATTCCGGGGACCACCCGCCGGCGCCGGCGACTGACCCGATCGATGGCTGCGTCGATCGTGACCGCGCCGAGCACGACGAACAACGTCACCGGTAGCAGCCGGTAGCTGCCGGTCATCTCCGGCAATAGCACGATCGCCGTGAGCGGTGCGCGCAACCCGACGGCAAGCGCGGCGGCACCGGCCAACACCGCCAGCGCCCACGGATTCGGGCTGCCCCAGCCACAGCGTTGAGCCACCCACACCACGGCCAGCGCGGACCCGGCGCCGACGACGATCGTCGGGGTCAACGCACCACCTGGCGCTCCGCTGCCAAGCGTCGCAGTGGTGCCCACCAGTTTCCCGACCGACATCGCGACCACCACCGAACCAGCGATCGCACCAGCCGGTGCAATGTGGCGCATGGCGTCCATACCGTTGCCTGCCGTCAGCGGATAACCCAGCAACATCGCCGCGACGGCGGCCCCAGCGACCACCGCCACCAGAAGCCACCGATGGGTGCCGGCGACACCGCGCAACCGATCCACGCCCGCGGTGCGGCTGCAGAAGAAGACCTTCGCCGCCAACGTCGCCGGCACCACAGCGATCGCGCCGGCCACCGCCAGGTCGCCCCAACCCACCGTCACTGACGGGAACACCCGGTGC
>CAZREK010000044.1:0-11513 GCA_964598965.1 uncultured Bifidobacterium sp.
CGCCGTCCTCGTGCATCGCGCGCACCAGCAGCGTGCCGGTGACGGCGCGGCCCAGCGGGGTGGTGTTGAAGTAGGTCTTGCCCGCGGTGGTGATGTGGAACGCACCGCACTGCAGCGCCACCAGGCCCTCGTGCACCAGCTCGCTGCGGCAGTCGATGAGGCGCGCGTGCTCTGCGCCGTACTCCTTGGCGCGGTCAGGGACACCCGTGAGATCGGGCTCGTCCATCTGGCCCAGGTCGGCCGTGTAGCAGTACGGGTGAGCGCCCTTCTCGCGCATCCAGGCGACGGCGGCCGATGTGTCGAGGCCGCCGCTGAACGCGATACCGACGCGTTCGCCGACGGGGAGGGAGGTGAGCACCTTGGACATAGCAGTCCGAGGCTAGCGACTCACTCCGAAGGTGTGCCTGTTCCGGGTTCCGGGTCCGGTGTCGCATCCGGCCGAGCGGCGCGCAACATGCCGGCGAAGGCGGCGACCGACAGCATCAGCCCGGCAGCTGCAAGAGCGAACTCGACCGCGGCGTACTTGGGCACGTCGGCGACGTCGAACGCGGCGACCACAGCCGTGAGCGCGGCGCCACCGACCCCCCACCACGGCAAGCGGCGCGTGATCTTCAACGCCATCACCGCCAAGGCGATGGGAGCGACGAACGGTACGAAGAACCAGGGGCGCGGCGCGCTCTCCGGGCCCAGCCACCACGTGGACAGGCCGGTGACACGAGAGCTGTACCAGACCGCGGCGAAGCCGCCGGCCACCAGCAGCCAGCCCACCCAGAACACCGTCGCCCAACCAGAGGTGACGTGGCCGGGGCGCAGGGTCACGTGTGCGTGCCGCCGCTGGCGAGTGGCGGTCGCGGCGGTCGCGGCGGCCGGCAGCGTGGGCGGGATCACCGTGCCGTACGGCGGCGGCGGAGGCGGCTCGGGAAGCGACGTCGGTTCCATGTGAGCCCGAGGGTAGTGGCCCTGCGGCGCACGAGGGTGGCGCAAGGGGGTGGCACTCCACGCCGGATGACTTACCGCTAGCCTGCCCGGTCGTGAACGGCGAGCCCTTCCAGAAGCTCAGCATCTTCTTTCCCATGTGGAACGAAGAGGCCTACATCGAGCGCGCGGTGGGGTACGCCAAGGAGGAATGCGAACTTCTCGCGGCGAAGGGCGAGATTCTCGACTACGAGCTGATCGTGGTCGACGACTGCAGCTC
The DNA here is from genome assembly GCA_964598965.1 of uncultured Bifidobacterium sp. GTDB lineage: Bacteria > Actinomycetota > Acidimicrobiia > Acidimicrobiales > Ilumatobacteraceae > UBA668. Next base: position 1,196 of record CAZREK010000044.1, read on the forward strand.
CGATCGCACCCCCGAACTGGCCGACGCATTGGCCGCCGCCGACCCCCATGTCGTGGTGGTGCACCACCCGGTGAACCGCAAGCTGGGTGGGTCGATGAAGACCGGTTTCGCGACTGCCACCGGCGACCTGGTGTTGTACAGCGACGCCGACCTGCCCTTCGACATGGCCGAGGTCACTCGGGCCATCCGCCTCATGCGGGTCTACGAAGCGGATGTCGTCAGTGCCTACCGGCTGGACCGCACGGGCGAGGGCAAGGTGCGCGCGGTCTACACGTTCTTCTACAACGTGCTCATCCGCCGTCTGTTCGGCGTGCGCATGCGCGACATCAACTTCGCGTTCAAGCTGTGTCGTCGGCGGATCTTCGACCACATCACGCTGCAGAGCGAGGGCTCGTTCATCGACGCCGAGCTGATCATCCGCACCAAGAAGCTGGGGTTCGACGTCATCCAGTTCGGCGTCGACTACTTCCCCCGCACCCGTGGCGAAAGCACCCTCGCGTCGGGCTCGGTGATCCGCAAGATCGTGCGGGAGATGTTCGCCCTGCGCAAAGAGCTACGTGACATTGAACCAGTGGTCGGACACGGGGGCTGACCCCCCGAGCGCTGCCGTCAGCGGTAGATTCTTCGGGACCGATTCCTCGGAGATTGCGTGAACACTCGTCGGCCCCCCGCACAACCGCCTCGTCGCCAGCACGGCGCCCCCACCGGCTCGCGCCCCGCGCCTGCCGTGCGCACCGGTGCTCGCGCCGCTATCACCGCCCCGATGCAGCGGCCGAAGCAGGCCAGCCCGTGGGGCCGGTGGACCCCTGCGATCGCAGCAGTGGCGGTGGTGACCGTCATCGCCGTGGTGGCAATGTCCGGCGGCAAGAAGTCGCAGGAACAGGCGATCACCGGTAACCCCGGAACCGTCACCGACGGAACGCTCACGGTGCCGGTCAGCACCGGCCCGCAGGTCGTGATGGGCACCGACTCCACCATCGAGAAGACGCACCTCACCCGCGAGCTGAAGAAGGGGCTCTACGGCGAGGACGTCAAGGCGCTGCAGCAGCGACTGGTGCTCCTCGGGTTCGACACGCACGGCATCGACGGCCAGTTCGGTACCGGTACCCGGATGGCGGTCTGGGCGTTCGAAGGTCTGGTGCTGGGCCGGGGCTACGCGGAGCAGACCGGCATCGTCACCGACGAGCTGTGGCAGCAGATGCAGGACCCGATCACCTTCCGCGCCAAGCGCGCAGAGGTGCGCGAGGGCGCGACGCACGTCGAGATCTACCTGCCCATCCAAGTGCTGATGGTCTTCACCGACGGCCGCGTGCGACTGATCACCCACATCTCGTCCGGAAGCGGCGAGACGTGGTGCGAGGTCATCTCCATCAACACCGACGACCAGGGCAATCCGATCAACCCGCCCCAGTTGAAAGACATCTGTGGTGTGTCCAAGACCCCCGGTGGCGTGTTCCACTTCTACCGCCGCTACGAGGGCCACCGCGTCGGTGCGCTCGGTGGTATGGACAACCCGATCTACTTCAACTACGGCATTGCCGTGCACGGCTCGGACAACGTGCCCAACTATCCGGCGTCGCACGGCTGTATCCGCCTTCCGCAGTGGGTGGCCGTGTTCTTCCCCTCGTTGGTCAACAGCGACGGCAAGAAGGGCGACCGCGTGTACGTGTGGGGCCTCGACGGCAAGGAGCCGGAGGACTACACCAAGGACGAGATGCTGCCGGTGTTCAACTACCCGAACCCGAACAGCACGCTGGACTCCACCACGACCACCACAACGGTGACGGCGACCACCAAGCCGCCCGCCACCACGGCGAAGCCGACCACCACCACCAACGCACCGCCCACCACCGGCTGATCACCCGGCGGGTGAACACCCGTGGGTCAGGGGTAATCGGTCTGGCATTGCGCCAGACCACCGAGCACACCGCTGCGGAAGGCATCGGTGGTCTCGAAGGCGCTGCCGTTGACGTTGGCGTCGGCTGTCTCGTCGGCGCGCTCGATGGCGATGACGAGAGCCTCGTCGAGGTCGCCGGCTGACAGGCGGATCTCCTTGTCGGCGCTGGAGGGGATCGTCCACGCGGTCCACACACCGGTGAGACACGCGTCGAGCAACTGGCGCGGCTCGCCGGACCGGTTGCTGCCGAGCGCCGTCTGCACCGCATCGCTGTAGGCGTTGGAGAACAGGTACCCCAGGGCCATGTCGCCGGCACCTTCTGCCAAGGCGTTGGCGTAGTCCTCGTCCCAGTAGATGGTGTTGTCCGCCGCGCAGTACACGACGCTCTGCGCGAAGACACTTGAGTCCAGGCCGTCACAACTGGGCGTGTCCCCGCCGCTGAAGGCCTGCCACAGCGGGGGCGTGAACTCGACGTTGTTCGCCTGGAGCAAGGCGGTCCAGTACTGGTCCAGACCGGCCGGGATGAGCGTGACGATGTCGACTCCGTTGCCGGTGGGGTCGTACAGCGGCAGGTTGCCACCGTTCTCGTCGGTGACATCGAACGGCAGGTCGATCAGTTGGTTGACGCGACCTTCGGTGAAGAACGACTTGCACCGTTGCGCTCCGCCCAGGAAGCCGTCCTGGAATGCTCCGACGCGATCGAAGCCGGTGCCGTGCGCATCGTCGGTGGCGAGCGGATTGGAACCGTCCGTCATGATCGGGTCGGCCACGTTCAGCATGGCCACCAACCCGGCGCGGACGCCGTTGTCGTCGAAGCTGATGACGTCGCTGGCCCCTGACGCGACCCGCGCCACCCAGGCGCCGGCGAAGCAGTCGGCCTGCTGTTCCATCAACACACCCGGCTGGTCGAACTCGTCAGCTCGTGCCTGCACCGCGTGCCCCAACTCGTGCGCGAAGACAACCGCCACCGCCTCGCGGCCAAGCTCGTTGACCAACTCGGGCAGGCGCTCCTCGTCGTCGTAGGCCACGAAGTCACCGAGTGGGCAGTAGAACGCGGTGCCTTCCTGGATGTCCTGGTAGGTGGTGCCGTCCTGGCTGCCCGGGTCGCAGCCCGGGATCGGTGACTGACGGCTGGCGTACCCGGCGAAGATGCCGCCGCTGAGCGGCTGCCACGGCTGGCCGTAGACCTCGGGGTAGGCCTCGGCCCAGAAGTCCTGGATGTCCTGGAACGCGGCCGTCAAGTAGCCGTCGTACTCGGGGTGCGCCGGGCCGCGCTCGCCGAAGTCGACGACCCCTTCGATCAACGGGTAGTCCGTCGGCTGGGTGGTGTTGGTGGGGTCGCCGTTGGAGTTGGTGACGATCGGGTCACCGGGCGCTTGGTTCGAGCGGGTGGCGGTCACGCCCGGGTCGACCGTGCAGGCGGTGGCGAGGAGGACGAGGGCGGCGGTGCTCCAAAGGCGGCGGCTCACGTGGGGAGCATAGGCAGCAAGTGTCGGGTGGCGTACGGCAGCCGCGTGGCGTACGGCAGAATGGCCGTCATGCTCGCTTCGACACCCACTTCCGTCTTCGTGGACCGCCTCCGACGAGCGCGTGCGGCCATGGCACGCACCGACGTCGACGTGCTGCTGGTGTCCGTCGGCAGCGACCTGCCCTACCTGATCGGGTACGAGGCGATGCCGCTGGAGCGGCTGACGATGCTGGTGGTGCCCCGCGACGGCGAGGCGACCCTGGTGGTGCCCGGTCTGGAAGCGCCGCGTGTCGTCCCCCGTGAAGAGGCCTTCACCATCCGCCCCTGGGGCGAACTGGAAGACCCCGTGGCGCTGGTCGCCGGGCTGGTGGCCCGCCCCGCCACTGTCGCCATCGGCGACACCATGTGGGCGCGGTTCGTCGTGGAGTTGCTCGCACACTGGTCCACCGACCGCACTCGTTATGTGCGGGCCACCACGGTCATGAACGACCTCCGGATGCGCAAGGACGCCGCCGAGGTGGCTGCGCTGCTCGCAGCAGGCGCCGCTGTCGACAGGATCGCCGCGCGCTTGCACGCTGGCGAAATCGAGCTCGCCGGGCGCACAGAGGCACAGGTCAGCGCGGAGTTGTCGCGCCAGATCCTGGACGAGGGCCACGAGCGGGTGAACTTCGCGATCGTCGCCGCCGGCGAGAACGCGGCCTCACCGCACCACCATCCGGGCGACCGAATCATCCGCGACGGCGAGATCGTCCTGTGCGACTTCGGCGGCACGATGCAGGGCTACTGCAGCGACATCACCCGTTGCGTCCACCTCGGTGCTCCGCCGGCCGACATCGCCGACGCGTATGCGGTACTGCAGCGATCGGAGGCTGCCGGCGTTGCCGCCGGTGTCGTCGGCGCTGCGTGCCAGGACGTGGACCGTGCCGCACGCAAGGTCATCGCCGACGCGGGCTACGGCGAGTACTTCATCCATCGCACCGGTCACGGCATCGGCATGGAGGAACACGAAGACCCGTACATGGTGGAGGGCAACACGCTGCCGATCGAGGCCGGGCATGCCTTCAGCGTGGAGCCGGGCATCTACTTGCCAGGCCGCTGGGGTATGCGCCTCGAAGACATCGTGGTCGCGACCGCCAATGGCCCGCAGCCGATGACCGTTGCCGAGCACTCCTTGGTGGTGTTGTAGCCGCGACGTCGCAGATCAGGCCGGCGGCACGAACTGCGCCGGGTCGATCATCGCCACCACCAGCCCGAGTTCGACTCGCACATCCCCATCGTCCAGCAGCGCCAGCATGCCGCTGTCGAGCACGCAGTACTTGGCGATGCCACCCGGCAGTTGGAGAGTGGCGCAGGTCGCCTGGCTCTGTGCGATGGTCTCCACGCTGCCGGTCGCCGGGCCGAGGGCTGCGGCGGCGTCGCGACGCAGCCGCCGGGCGGGCTCGGCGGCGTAGAAGTCCGCCGTCAACAGAGTGTCGCTGACCCGAGCGGGGTCCCATCCGGTCACACACGGCTGCGAGCCGTCGGTCGTGCACGTGACGTCGACGATGTCGGTGTGGATGTAGTGCACGTTGCCGATGGCGACGCTGCGGTCGGTGCCGTTGATCTGCACGTTGGCCACCCGGCTGACGTTGCCGTACTTGGTGAGCGTGTTGTACGCCGCTGCGATCGGACCCGTCGTGACGGCGTCGAACTTGGCCAGCACCGCATCGATCGCCGCATCGCCGGTGAGCGACCCGGGTGCCAGTTCCTGGCCTTCGCGGAAGTGGGGACGTTCGCCGGTGAAACACCCGGCCACCAACACGGCAGCGGCAAGGAAGCAGATGGCGCGAACGGCAGGGCGGCGTGACACGAGGGATGACACTACGGCCTCGGTGGCCCTACGACTCCGATCGGTTTCTCCGCGGCGGGCCGACTCCGTAACCTGCACATCGTGATTCGTCTCGACGCCGCGACCGTGCTGCTCCAATGGGCCGTCGGCGGGATGATCTTCCTGTGGTTCACGACACGCCGCCGCGAGGTCGGCGTCGGCTACGGCTGGCTGTTGCGGGGCACCTACCTGGTCATTGCCGCAGGTGCCGTGTACTTCGGGTTCCGCATCCGGGTGGTGCCGGTGCGAGAGGTGTCCTCGATCGCGGTCGCCGTCGGTGCACTCGTGGCCTTGGTGGTGTCGATCCGGCGTCGCAAGGCGGGCGTGTCGGGGCACCTCGCGGAGCACGACCGCCGCAGCGCCCGAGTTGCGGAGATGACCGGCATCGAGCGCGAGGTTGCCACCCGTGAGGGCGGCCCCGAGTTCGACCCACGCCTCGACCTGCTGGCGCCGCTGTTGGGCATCGCCGGGCTGGTGGCTGCGGGCATCGATGCCGGCGGCAACTTGTTCGTGTCCCTGCTGCGCGTGTTCGCCGGTGCGCTGTTCCTCGGTGCGATCACCGATGCGATGCTGCTCGGGCACTGGTACCTCGTGCAGCCGGGTCTGCCCCGGCGCTTGCTCAACGAGTTGGTGTCCGCACTGGGCTGGGTGTGGCCGTTCGAGGTCGCGGCGATGTTGCTGCCCACCGGCATGATCTCGGTCTGGACCGGCGCCGTCGATGACGGGTGGAGCGGCCAGTTGGGCTGGTTCTGGGCCGCGTGTGCGGTGGGCACGTTGGCGCTGGTCCTGGTGACACGTGCGGCGCTGAAAGAGCGCTACTACTCGGCGGTGATGGCTGCCACTGGCCTGCTGTACCTGGGCATCCTCACCGCTTTCGGCACGGATCTGGTGGCGCGGGCGATCCTGTCGAAGTAGTTCGGCGCACTGAACAACCCTGGTGAATCGCCCGGAACTCCGGCAGACTGTCGTTCATGCCGAGGCCGCTCTGGAGTGGCACCATCAGCTTCGGGCTGGTGGCCATTCCGATCAAGCTCTACAACGGGGTCAGCAAGAAGTCGGTCGCGTTCAACCAGCTGGACGACCGCTCGATGGCGCGCATCAAGCTGAAGAAGGTTTCCTCCGACACCGGTGAGGACGTGCCCGACGAGCACATCGTCAAGGGCTACGAGATCACCAAGGGCCGCTATGTCGTGGTTGATCCGGAAGAGCTCGAGCCGTTCATCCCGGTGGCCACGCGCAGCATCGACCTGCAGGAGTTCGTCGACCTCGACCAGATCGACCCCGTGTACTTCGATTCCCAGTACATCGTCGCCCCCGACAAGACGCCCAAGCCGTACCTGCTGCTGGCGCGGGCGATGGAGGCTGCCGGCAAAGTCGCGATCGGTCGCTTCGTGATGCGCGGCAAGCAGTACGTCGCCGCGCTGCGCGCCGCGGACGGGGTGTTGGTGATGAGCACGATGGTCTACGCCGACGAGGTCGTGCCGGTGGCGGCGATCGATGAGTTGTCGATGCTGTCCGACGTGGAGGTCAGCGACAAGGAAGTGCTGATGGCCGAGGCGCTCGTGGATTCGCTGTCCGCCGACTTCGAGCCCAGCAAGTACCGCGACGAATACCGCGAGCAGGTGCTCGACCTCATCGAGCGCAAGGCCGCCGGTGAGGAGTTCGAGGCGCCGGCACCCGCTGCGGCGGCGCCCGCGGTGGTGGATCTGATGGCCGCGCTGGAAGCCAGTGTCAAGGCCGCCAAGGAGGCGCGCAAGCGTCACCCGGCGGGCGGCCCCGAGGCGTTGGAGGTCGTGGCGGAAGCGAAGCCCAAGCGGGTGCGTAAGTCGGCGTGAGCGACCGCACCCATGTGCGTGTCGGCGAGCGTGAGCTGAGCCTGGGCAACTTGCACAAGGTGCTGTACCCGGCCACGGGCACCACCAAGGCGGAGGTCATCGAGTACTACGCGCGGATCGCGCCGACGATGGTGCCGCATCTCGCTGGTCGTTGCATCACGTTCAAGCGCTTCCCCGACGGTGTGGAGAAGGAGGGCTTCTTCGAGAAGCGCTGCCCGAAGCACCGTCCGGACTGGGTCGGCACGGCTGCAGGACCAGGTGACCGCGGGGGAGCGATCCACTACTGCCGCATCGACGAAGACGCCGCGTTGGTGTGGGCGGCGAACATGGCCGCGCTGGAGATTCACGTGCCGATGGCCGCGGCCATCGATCTCGACACGCCGCGTGCCGTCGTGTTCGACCTCGACCCTGGTGCGCCGGCCGCGATCCGCGAGTGCTGCGAGATCGCGTTGATGGTGCGCGAGGTGCTGGCTGCGGTGGGGCTGCAGGGGTTCGCCAAGACGTCGGGCTCGAAGGGGCTGCAGCTGTACGTGCCGCTGAACACCCCGTGCACGCAGGAGCGCGCATCCGAGTTCGCTTTGGCGGTGGGGCAGGTGCTGGAACGCCAGCACCGCGACCGGGTGACCACCACCATGGCCAAGGCCGTGCGGCCGGGGAAGATCTTCGTGGACTGGAGCCAGAACGCGCGCTTCAAGACCACGATCGGCGTGTACTCCATGCGCGCTCGCCCCGAGCCCACGTGCAGCACGCCGGTGACGTGGGAAGAAGTCGAGGCGTGTGCCGCGGGCGATGTGGTGTTGCGCTTCGAGTGGCGCGACGTGCTCGATCGGGTCGATCGCCTGGGCGACCTGTTCGCCCCCGTTCTCACCCTGCAACAGAACCTGCCCGGTTCCGCCTAGCCACGCTCTCCCTCACGCTTGTGTCGCGGCCTGACGTCCAAGCTCGGACGCAGCACCGGGACACAAGGCGGGATCGCGGGTGGAAATCAGGCGGAGGTGGTGACGGTTGGGTTCGGGTTGGGGTAGGTGAAGACGGGCAAGGACTCCTCGCGGGTGTACTCCTCCGGCTGCTTGCCATCCATGCCCCAGACATACACACGATCACCCTCGCTCACGAGGGTCGGGAAGTAGACGGCGACCCACATGGGAATTCGGACGTTCCCGTGCGAGACGGGCCAGCCGGGCACATTGTCGGCGCCGTGGATGGCGATGCCGTAGTTGAAGAACACTGGGTTCTCCATTCCGCCGAGGGCGCCCATACGGAGACCTTCGTAGATGCGTCCCACCTCGAACACGCCACCGGGAGTCTTCGACACGCCGCAGATGTCCTTCAGCTGCGGCGGGTTGATCGCGTTGCCCTGGTCGTCGGTGTTGATCGAGATGACCTCGCACCACTGTTCTTCGCTCCCGGAGGAGATGTGGGTGATCAACCGAATCTGGCCCTCGGTGAACACGATCATCACTTGAGTTGGCAGGTAGATCTCGACGTGAGTGCCCGGAATCGCGCGGCGGGCGAAAGGTCTCGGCGGCGGGCCCCCCCATCCCAGCATCCGCAGCCACATCTCGTCGGTGACGATGCCGGTCTGCTCCGTGTACGGCCGCCCGAGGACCGCACCCTCGAACGCCCACACCGCCATCTGTGTTTCCGATCCGAACACGCCATCGACGCCGTGGGTGTCGAAGCCCAGCTGGACCAGTTGTTCCTGCAGCGCCTTCACGTCATCGCCGGAGTCGCCGCGCTGCAGGTCGCGGTCGAGGTGGGTGACTTCGATGCCCGCTGGAACGGTGTAGGTCTGCCCGGGCACGGACGACGGCGTGATCGACACAACGACAGTCAGACCTGTCACTGAGTCGTTGGTGGCGCCAGGTGTGATACCAGGCTTCACTCGGTCGTCGCCACCGGCCACCAGTGCGACACCACCGATGAGAACCCCCACCGACCCTGCACCCAGACCCACTCGCAGGCGGCGGTCGCGTTGGCGGGCGCGGCGGCGGGCCGCGGCGGCCGATGCCGGTGGTACGTGAATGCCGTCAGCGCTGTCGCGCAGCAGTTCTGCCAGCAGTTCGTCGTTCATCGCTGAACCTCCTTCGGGTCGAGATGTGCGAGTGATTCGGTGAGCTTCGACGTCGCCCGTGACAGTCGGCTCTTCACCGTGCCCGGCGGGACTCCCAGCGCTGCTGCGGTGTCAGCTTCCGACATCTGCAGCAAGTGCCGGCACACCACTACGGCGCGCTGATCGATGGGCAATGCCGCCAGCGCGGCATCGATGCTCGGCTCGGTGATCTCGGCCGGCTGAGCGAACGCGGGTGACAACCACGCCGGCGGTTGCCTGCGCGCGCGCCGGAGAAGCGACCGGCTCCAGTTGAGGCCCACGCGGAACACCCAGCCTGCCGGGGCTTCGAGGGATGACACATGGGCCCATCGTTGGTAGGCGCGGGCCATCGCTTCGTCGATCGCATCCGTCGCCAACTGGGCATCGCCGACTGTCAGCGCCAGTGCACGGCACAGGCGGTCGCGGTTGCGCACCCAGAACTCGTCGAACCCGGCCCGCGTGGAATTCATGTGGGGGACACTCCTTGGTGCTCCGTTCGGTTCCATGGGTCGTTCACATTCTCATCACAGGACTCTGAGAGGATCTCCAGCCATGACGGCCCGCCGATCCACCAGCATTGCCACCCTCGCCCTCGTCGTCCTCACCGTGGGGTGCGCGGACGGCTCCAGGCGAGATGCGAACCAACCATCCGACACGGACACCACGAGTGCGTCGACCGTGGCGAACACACAGGCCGCGGGCGACGGTGCGTACACCTCGGCGATCACCGACGAGGTCGTGGACAACCCCGCGCTCGACGCGTTCCAGGAGTACGTCACGGGTGAGATCGACAAGGCCGGGTTGCCCGGCGTGTCGCTGCTCGTCGTGCAGCACGGCGCGTTGGTGCAGCAAGAAGCGTGGGGCGACTACACCCTCGACACCATCGTGCCCATCGCCTCAGGCAGCAAGTGGCTGACCGCCGCGACGATCATGACGTTGGTCGACGACGGCACGCTGTCCCTGGACGAGCCGATCTCCACCTATGTGCCGGGCTTGAAGAACAAGGTCGCCAAGATCACGTTTCGCGAGTTGCTGTCGCTGACCTCCGGCCTGATCGACGACGATCGTTTCGCCTGCACCGACGACCCCGCCAGCACCTTGACCGAGTGCGCGCAGCAGATTCTCGCCGCCGGCGTCGCGCATGACCCCGGCACCGCGT
>CAZREK010000045.1:0-11471 GCA_964598965.1 uncultured Bifidobacterium sp.
GCGATGAAGGAGCGCTACGGCGCCAACGACCGCAGCCAGAAGCTGAAGTACCACGTGCAGACCAGCGGCCGTTCGTTGCACGCGCAGGAGATGGCGTTCAACGACATCCGCACCACGCTGCAAGCGCTGTGTGCCATCTACGACAACGCCAACAGCCTGCACACCAACGCGTTCGACGAAGCGGTCACCACGCCCACGGCGGACTCCGTGCGCCGTGCGCTCGCGATCCAGTTGATCATCAACCGCGAGTGGGGTCTGGCGATGAACGAGAACCCGCTGCAGGGCAGCTTCATCGTCGAAGAGCTCACCGATCTGGTGGAGGCTGCAGTGCTGGCGGAGATGGATCGCATCAGCGAGCGCGGTGGTGTGATGGGCGCGATGGAGACCGGCTACCAGCGTGGTCGCATCCAGGACGAGAGCATGCTGTACGAGCACCGCAAGCACGACGGCAGCCTGCCGATCATCGGTGTCAACACGTTCCGCAACCCGGCCGGTGACGACATCCCCGCCTCGCTGGAGCTCGCCCGGTCCAACGACGACGAGAAGCGCGACCAGATCAACCGCCTGCACGCGTTCCAGCAGCGTCACGCAGCGACGTGCGGGGAGGCGTTGGAGCGCCTGCAACGCACGGCACTGGAGGGCGGCAACATCTTCGGCGAGTTGATGCACACCGTGCGGCACGCCTCGCTGGGCCAGATCACCGACGCCCTGTTCGAGGTGGGCGGCAAGTACCGCCGCAACGTCTGAGGCCAATCAGGCCGGGGCGCAGATTCGGTGTGTGCGCAATTGGCTAGCTTGGTGCGCAGTCGGTCGGCCGCGAAGGGCGGCGTGGTGCAAGGAGGCGTGTGATGAGCGGAACCCAGGGAGGCTGGCACCCGGACCCGTACGGCCGTCACCAGCTGCGGTGGTGGGACGGCCAGCAGTGGACTTCCCAGGTCAGCGACCAGGGCGTGGTACGCGACGAGAACGCGCCCGCGCAACCCGCGCCGCCGCCCATGCCCCCGCAGCAGCCCGTGTATCAGGCACCGCCGCAGCAACCGCAGTACCAGCAGCCGCAGTACCAGCAGGCCCCGCCGCAGTATCAGCAGCCGCAGTATCAGCAGCCGGTGCAGCAGGTCGCCGTGCAGCCGAACCCTTCGTCGGGCTCCAACAAGCGCACGATCATCGCGGTCGCGGCCGTGGTGGTGCTCGTTGCCATCGGTGCGATCGTGTACGTCACGTCGCAGTCGAAGGACGAGGGCCAGCAGGTCGGCCCCGGTGGTTCCGCGGCCACCACGTTGCCGAACCTGTCGGAGGACGGCCAGGCGTACGTCGACGCGATGGTGGAAGGCTCCGCCGCGCTGGGCAACTTGCCGTTCACCAGTGACGAGGTGCGCTGCATGGCCACCGCAGTCGTCGACGATGTGGGGGTCGAGGCGCTGCAGGCAGCCGGCATCACCCCTGACGACGTGCGCGCCGCAGGCGACATCACGGTGGCCGGGCTGGTGGATCAGGCCGGTGCCGAGGCATTGGCCACCGATGTGGCCGGCTGCATCGACTGGCACGCGATGGTCGACTCCGAGCTGGCCGGGCAGAACGACCTCGGGCTGACCACCGACCAGATGCACTGCATCGGCGACCGTGTGGGCGAGAGCCAACTGATCCGCGACCTGTTCGTGCAGAGCTTCATGGGCACCAGCGAGCCCGTGTCGCCCGACGCTGCTGCGACGCTCAGTGACGGCGTGGTCGGGTGCATCGACTTCGGCCAGATGGTCACCGACGCGTTGTCCGCAGCTGGTGTGCAGATCACGCCCGATCAGGCGTCGTGCATCGGTTCCGGCATGAACTCGAGCGCTCTGCTGCGGGCGATGTTCGCCCAGCAGTTCGCCACCATGTCGGGCGGGTCGGACACCCCCACCGAAACGACTGCCGGCAGCGCCACCACCGAGGTGTTGTCCACGATCGTGCAGGACATGTTCGGCACCACCGACGCAGCGACGACCGATGAGCTGACCAAGGAGATGGCCGCCATCTTCAACGGCTGCGGCGTGCCGATCGGGTGACGTCGGTGGTTCGTGCCGCCTCGGTCTCCGATGCGGCAACAATCCATGCAACGGTGATCGACGCCTGGAAGGCGACGGTCGACCCGCGCAGCAGCGGCCACCGGTTGACGGTGGCGGACGTGACGCAACTGCTGACCACCGGTGGCGGCTTCGTCGCCGAGGCCGATGGTGAGGTGGTGGGCTGCGTGCTGTGGGCCGTGGAGGACGGCACGGTGGAGCTGATGAAGCTGGCCGTGCTGCCGCCAGCGCGCGGCACGGGCGTGGGCCCCGCCTTGGTGGAGGCGGTGGTCGGTGTTGCTCGCGCGCAAGGTGTGCCCCGGGTGTTGCTGGCCGTCAGCCGTTACAGCCCGCGCCTCGTGCAGTGGTACGCGGCACTGGGTTTCACCGAGTCACCGACCGCGGTGTACTCCCACGCAGCCCCCACCAGCCCGCCCCCCACCGTGATGGTGCGCGCCGTCTGAGCCGTGTGGTGATCGACAGGTACCGTCACCCGCATATGATTTCGGCAATCCCTCGACCGATTGTGCCCCAGTCATGTCACTGTTGTTCAGGATCCTCCTCATTGCAGGTGCCCTCACCTTCATAGGGGCTGGGTTAGACATTCTCACTTCGAGCGAATGTGAGTCAGTTGACATCGGCGGTCGAGCGAGGTCGATTACATACCAGTGCTATTCGAGTGATGAGGGCGAGTTTCCGGCGGACCCTATTGGTGGGATTGGTTTGGGTGTCGGTGCAGGGTTGATCGGGCTTTCGGCCTGGGGGCCACTTCGGCGAGCCTTCCGGGCTCGAGCGGTCGAGGGATCAGGTGACGGTCTCGGTCTAGCGGTGGCTCCGCCGTCTCCGGTCGCTCCGCGTCCCATCGACGAATCCGACCCTTCCTCTTTCGCTGCGGTGCCGCGGCAGCCGGGGGTGAAGACGTGTCCCTGGTGTGCAGAAGACATCAAGGTCGCTGCTGTCGTATGCCGGTACTGCGGACGTGACCTTCCGGTCAGTGAAGTCCCCATCTCGCATGCGGATGTTTCACCCTTGCTCGCCTCAACGTTGGAACCAACATCGGATACCCAGATGAGCCCTGGTTTGGGTCTGCTCGGAGCGAGGCTCAGCGAGCAGTTTCCCGACGAAGCCCCCGGCGTGTTGGCGGCTGCCGAGGAATCCCAAGTAGTTCAAGGCAAAGCCGCTTATCGTCGGCTGGAACACGCATGTTCGCTTGTCCGTGCGGGCACGCACGACGCGACCCAGGCCGTGGCTGCTGCCAATGCTCTGTTCTGGTAACGCGGTAGCGAGCAACCCTGCGCTCTCAGCCTGAAATTCCTGCGGCAGGACGGTACCCACTGCTGCACCGAACGGCAGTCAGCATCCATCAGCCGGAGCCCGGGCAGTTACCCCAGCTTGTCTAGCGTTCGAGAGCGTCGCTCGGCTTCGGTGGCCTAAGTCGAGGCCTAAGGTGGACCATGGCGAAGATGAACTGGGAGAAGGCCGCGAAGGCCGACGTCGTGCGCGAGCGCGGTGGCAACCGCATCCTCACGGAGTCAGACCGTGCGCGCCTCAAGAAGCTTGCGGCAAAGAAGAAGTCGGCCAACAAGCCAGCGACGGCGACGACCGCGGGCAAGTCGAAGCCAAAGCGCAAGGGAGCTTGCAAGGGCGGCGGCCCCCACCTGTGGAGTTCGTGGTCGGATACAGATCAGGGAGGTGAGCAGCGACGCTGCCTGAACTGCAATTCGAAGGAGAAGCGCAAGCATCCGACTGCCCCCGCACCCGCCACCAAGAGCAACACGCCCCGCCAAAGATCCGCCGGGGGTGCACCGATCCGATCGAGCTCGAAGACTCGGGGACGTGGTTCGACCGTTAGACCTTCACCGGTAGCCGCGATCGACTGGCAAGTCCATCGGATGGTCGCCGCCGATGATGGTTCCGGCATGCTCCTCTGCCCATGCGGATGGAAGGGCGGAGCGGTCTCGAAGACCCGAGAAGCCAACGAGGAGCTGCACCGACGCGTGTGGGCCACCTTCACCCCGAAGGAACGCAGGCTTCGGGATCGCATCGCCTTCGACAATCGCGCTCTACCCGAGCGTCGCAACACCCGCGTGCACGCCATGCCCGTGGAGAATTCTCCGGCTCGGCCGAGCGAGCCGCAGGCTGCACTCGTCTTACCGGATCCCAGCACTTTCAACGAGGACGAACGATTACTGGCCCGCGTTGCAGTTGGATGGGCGCGAAACCCCGGCTCGATGTTCGAGAGCCGTCTGCTCGAAGCTCATGCCGGGCGATTGATGTCGGCCGAGTTCCCGCGGACAGCAATCTCGCCGTGGGACCTGCGGCTTGGCGACATCTACATCCAGGTGAAGACGTCGAGCCCTGGCAAGACGTTCACGCTCTTCAAGGGCGACCCGGATGTCGACAGTATCTGCGGCGTCTGGGTATTCATCGTCAAGCCGAGTTCCGCTTCGGCACATCGGACGCCCACGTACTTCGTGCTATCCAGCGGGCAAGTGAAGCTGCTCGGCGGAAACGACAACCAGACACCGAAATCTGTAGCGCATAGTCGTCTCGCCAAACTCCACCGACCAGTGAGTGCCGCTGGGTTGGCGGATGCCGTCAGAAGGGCGGCCGGGCTCTAGCGCAGCTACTGCGGCGGGCCGATCGCCTCAGCTGGTTGCGACGACCTGCTCGTCGCACTCGGGGCATTTCGAGCCGACGGTGAGCAAGGGTCCATACGGATCGCATCCATTCTGACAACGCGCTCTCCGGAGTTGCTGTCGTGGATCACGACCCGCCCAGGTGAAGTCTGGGAACTCCTGGACATACCACTTGCCGGTCTGTCCTGGTGATGGTGCCTTCGGCGACAACGCCCACCCTGGCAGCGGTTCCCGCGCAGCGATGAAGGTGGTGAAGAACTGCAACTCCATCCGTGCTGGCGTACCCGACGGGTCTCGTTGCTGCCCTGCAGCGGGCCAAGTGACGGCAACGTACTGGCCGCTCTGTGTTGTGTAGATCGACGACGGTCGACCCCTTAGCCGAACCATCTCATCGAAAGCCTTCCTCGCAGCCTCAAGTTTGTAGGGCGTGGAGCCGTACCACTTGGTCAGTGCCTGTTCGATCGATGAGAACGCTGTCGCGCCGCGCTCGCTCACTCCGACTCCCCTCGACTCTCCCCGTGAAACTCATCATCACTCGGCTGTCTCACCGCCCTGTTGTGGAGGCGGACATCAGCCACAAGTGCAGCGTGGTCGGACACAGCACCGTTGACGGGCGCGTCGGGGTCGCTCACCAGGTCGATAGGGCCCACGCGGTACACATAGTCGGTGCTTTCGACGACGACACCGTCCGAGTGGAAGACGTGGTCGAGTCGTCGCCACCCGTACCGCTTGCTCTTGAACGACCATGCTTCATTCTCACCATGGTGCTCACGCCAGCCGTCGTGGAAGCCGTGTGCTGGAAGGGCGGCGAACTTGTCGGAGTGAACGAAGTCGTCGCCGGGTGCGTCGACGTGGTTGATGCCGTTGTTGAGGTCGCCGATGATGACCGTCGCCGTGTCCTTCCAACGTTCGCATCGATCGAGCAGACCGTCCCACCACGCGCCCTTGACCTTCGGCTTGGTGCCGGGGATGTGGGAGTTCTTGCCGGGGCTGTAGACACCGACGATGTGGAGTCCGTGCACCTCGACCGACAACAGACCCGCCCATGGTGCGCACGGGTCGGTCTCGTGCTCGCGGACTACCAGCGGATGGCGGGAAGCGATCGCTACCCCGAGGAGGTTTTCGAAGGGCCTCGTGGCCGCCCAGTGATCGAGGCCAACTTCGCCGAGCGTCATCTCCAGCAGGCACGCCTTTGCGGTGTATTCGGTGAGCACGATCACCCCGGGATCGAGCGCAGCGATCGCAGTTGTGAGCGCGGGCACCTTCTTGGCGCCGGCGTTGTGAATGTTCCAGGTGATGAGCCGCATGTCAGTCCGCCATGATCCATGGACCGCGGTCGAGGTCGACATCATCGCTGCTGCATTCGGGGCATCGAACGGGCGCGTTCTTGTCGAACGCGCCGCCACATGAGCAGGTGCCGAGCACCCTCTTGGCCTGCCGACGGGTGAGGTCCCACAACGATCGGTCGTTTGCCAGACCGGCACGACTCAGGTCATCGAAGCGGACCGCCTGAATGGAGCCACAGCGGTCGCAGCGGTAGTAGCCAGCGGACCGCAACCCGCCCAGGATCTCGCCCTCCCACTCATGTCCACAGCTTCGACACTTCGGATCGACCACTCGGCCCACGCCCGGCCTCCTTGCTCAGTTCAACCGTAGAGGAAGGGTGTTACATGGTTGGCCGAGTCAGGACCGGATGAGCGGCTCTAGTCGGAGGCTACGCGAGTCATGGTGCG
Organism: uncultured Bifidobacterium sp.; assembly: GCA_964598965.1. Classification (GTDB taxonomy): domain Bacteria; phylum Actinomycetota; class Acidimicrobiia; order Acidimicrobiales; family Ilumatobacteraceae; genus UBA668. The sequence continues at coordinate 6,412 of CAZREK010000045.1, forward strand.
CGCGGTCTGAAGCTGCCCCCGAAAAACCGAACGACCCCTGCCGCTGGGGCGGGGGCCGTGTGGTGGTCGAGACCGGCGTCGATCCGGTGACCCTACGCTTTTCAGGTCGAAACGGTGAGACTCTGGGGGTTTCGGCGGAATCTCGCGGAGAATGCAGGACATGAAATCCCAGGTAGATCGCTCGCCGTGGCCTGTTGCGACCCGAGCCGGAACCGTGTGGAGAATTCCGGCTGCGGACAAGAAGCGGACAAGAAGCACCCGGTTGATCAGACCGCGTGCCGCTGCCTTGCACCGGCAACTGGGGTTGCACCCCGCGTAGTTTTCGTTACAATAACTACGCATGACACCCAGCCCTCCCTCGCTCTCAGCTGCCAGCGTGATCCGCCGGCGCGTGACGTCGGGCAAGCGCGGGCGGTTTTGGCGCTGTTCTGACTTCGGGGAGCTCCCGAAGCGCGCGGTCGAAACCGAATTGGCACGTCTGACTGAGACGGGTGAGCTCGCGCGTCTCCGCAAGGGCCTGTACTGGCGCGGTGCTACCACCAGGTTCGGCATGCTCCGTCCGCAGTTGTTGGATGTCGCGCTCGAAGTAGCAGGCCCTGGGTCGGGGCCAGCCGGGCTGACCGCGGCCCATCGGCTGGGACTGACCACCCAGGTCCCGGCCACGATCGAGGTGGCCGTTGCCGGCCGGACTCCCAAAGCGTGGCCGGGCGTGCGATTCACCCAACGGTCGGTAGAGCGACGGGTGTACTTGCTCACCCCGACAGAAGTGGCCGTCCTCGAGCTGCTGCGTGAACCCGAAGCGGCCGAGGCCGACTGGTCCGAGATTGTTGGATGGGTCCGCCGGATGGCGGTCACGTCGGCGATCCGGCCGGGTGTGCTCGCCCGCGAGGTCCCAGCTGAATCCTCGGTCAAGCTCCGGCAGCGTTGGGAAGAACTCGAGCTGGTGTGAACGACTGTCTCCGCCACCACCCGAATGACATCAGTGCGCTGGCCGCAATGGTCACGGATGAGACTGGTATTCCGAGTGAACACCTCGTGAAGGACTTCTGGGTGACCGAAGTGCTGCGCGGCGTCGCCGCCGCTGCCAACTCGCGGGGGCTCGAGCTGTACTTCAAGGGCGGCACGAGTCTGTCCAAGGCGTACAAGCTGATCAGACGGTTTTCCGAAGATGTCGACGTGCTGATTGCGCTGTCGCCCGACAGCAAGAGCGTCCGGGATGCACACCTACAAGCAATCGTCGATGCGGCGGCCGACAGCACCGGGTTGACCGGCGTAGATGTGCCGGGCACGAAGACATCGGGCGTGAAGCGGTCAGCGAGGTTTCACTATCCCTCCACAGGTGCTGCGGTCGTCGATGCCGGCGTGAGTGACGGCGTCCTCCTTGAGTTGGGCACGCGCGGTGGCGTGCTTCCGGGAGCCCACGTCATCGAGATCCGCTCGCTCCTGAGCGAATTCCGACCTGTGGAGATGAGCGCGTATGCCGAGCATCAGCCATTCACGGCCCCGGTGCTCGCGCCGGTGCGAACTCTGATCGAGAAACTCGTGCTGCTGCACACTGCTCACACCGACGCGTCCGAAGGCTCCGACAAGCAGAAGACGGTGATCCGCAAAGCGGCCCGGCACTACTACGACGTGTACCAACTGCTGAACGCAGGTGACGTAGTTGAGCAGGCGACCGGACATGTCAAGACGCTCGCGCGCGACGTGGTCACCTACTCCGCGGGTGCCGGGTTGCCGGGCCTGGCACCGGGAGGAGCCGGCTTTGCCGCCAGCCCGGCGTTCAACGACAGCACGTTCTTCAAGATCGCCGCTGCCGAGTACGAGCGGGTGATGCCCCTCCTCGTCTGGCCTGGCGCTGAGATGCCCTCCTTTGCCGACTGCTGCGCCGCAGTCCACCGTCAGGCCGAAGTGCTCAAGTAGCGCTCAACGACTGCCGGGCGGGCATGATCGCGTACGTCAGGCGCTGCCGCGGTGGAGGGCGTCGAGACGGTCGGCGACCTGTTCGCTGCGGCCGGGCAGCAGCTTGCCGTACTGATCGAGCGTCATGGCTGCCGACGCGTGGCCGAGCATGTCCTGGAGCACCTTCACGTCGGCGCCGGCTGCGATCGCGAGCGACGCACATGTATGTCGCAGGTCATGCACGCGGAGGCCGGTGAACCCGGCCTTGCGCACCGCTGGCTGCCAGACACGGTGCCGGAAGTTGTGGATCTGCAGTGGCGTGCCCTCCGGCGAAGCGAAGACGAACGCACTGCGGTCGCTCGGTGATTGCGTCGCGCCGAACCGCGCGTGCACGCCGAGCGCATCGGCGATGAAGCGGGGCATGACGATCGTCCGGTAGCTCGCCGTGGTCTTGAGCGGTGCGAGCTGCTTCTCGTCTGCGCCGAGTTGGTTTTCCACCGTGATGCGGCGTTGCAGAATGTCGACGTCGCTCCACCGCAGCCCGGCGAGTTCGCCGAGGCGAAGACCGCAGAACGCGCCCACCAACACAAACGCGCGGTAGCTCGGGTTGATCGCATCGGCGAGTTCGTCGACCTCGGCCCGTGTAAGGAACCGCATCGGGACCTTCAAAGGTTTGGGGGGCTTGACAGGGCCGAGCGGGTTCTTGGCGAGCCGTTCGTCCTCGACTGCGGCCCGCAACATCGCATTGAGTGTCCGGTACACCTGGTTCACGGTCGTCGGCGACAGATTGCGCTGCTCGTCGCCCAGGAGTTCGGCTACCCAGTGCCGCAACACCTCGGTGGTGATGGACCCGAGTGGCATCGGGCCGAGTTCGACGTCGCCGACCGGCGCCAGGATGTGGAGACGCAGGTTGCCTTCGTAGATGCGTCTCGTGCTCTTGCGGAGGTCGACGCGCGTGCGCAGCCAATCGCGCGCGTACTCGGTCAACGTGATCCGACCGGCCGACGGGTCGAACCATTGCCCCTTGGTTCGGTCGGCGAGCTGGTTGGTGCGCCAATTCTTCGCCGCGGAGAGAGTCGGGAAGTACTTGGCGTGCTCCTTGCCGTCGGCTCCGTAGCAGCGCGCCTTGTACGTGACCTTCGGCGCGCCACGGGGCTCGCCGCGCTCGTCGAAGCGCACGACGGTGCGCTTCCAGATGCCGGGGTGCGCCGTGGCCTCCAGCGTCGCTTCAGCCGGCTTGGCCATCGTCACTTTCCTCCAACTTGATGGGTGTATCGTCGCCTGCAGTTCGGGCTCGCGATGTCAGGAACCCGCGAGCACCGAACTCGAGGATGTCGTTGCCCAGCTCTTGGAGCACTCGGGCGAGCGGGCTGAGCCGATCGTCGTACCTCGTTTCGAGTTCGTATAGGCGTCGCAGTCGCCACTCGCGGAACCTTCGGAACCAGCCCGGGGGGCCGGCGATGAACCCAGGTGCGAGATCGCCGTCTTCGGGGCCGGTCAACTCACCGATCGCTTCGTCGAACGCCGCGACCTGATCGTCGGTGCCGATCAACCTGAGTGGCAGTTCGTTCACCGCGTACCGACTGTCACGCATCAGCTCCGAGCGCATGCCCGGTGGCGGAATGAAGAAGTAAGCGATCGGCACGTCAAGCACGAGCGACAGTAGGTAGAGCTCGTGGGCGTCGAACACCCGCTGCTTGTCGGCGTTCCAACGCTCCATCGCGCCGATCGACGACTGTGGCAGAACGCGGCCGGTGAGCCTGCCGAGTTCCAGCGCGAACTCCAGCTGCGTGTACCCCTTGCGTTCGCGGGCCGACCGGATGCGATACGACACGACCGAGTTCGCGTTGAACCCTTTGTCGGCGTCCGGATGCCGGGAGACGGTGTTCGACTTGAGCGGCCTGGCCATCGCGATCATCTCTCTATTAGTATGGTTGACATCATTCCAGATACATACGTATCATCTTCTCTGTGTTGGGTAACCCACTCGGAATAGTATCCGACTGGAACGAGATGCCGGTCACGATGTCCGTTCCACAGGCGGGAAAGCTCCTGTTCGGCTACGAGAAGTCCAGATCGTATGCACTGGCGCAGACCGGCGAGATCCCCACTCGCCGGCTTGCCGGCAGCAGCAAGCAGATCGTGTTCCGTGATGATCTACGCGCCAAGCACGACCCGAGCTTCCCCGGCTCGGCCGCGGCGTAGCGAGAAATCCAGTGGCTCGGGCGTCACTTGCCGTCCTCCGGAACGCGGCTTCGACCGTGCAACGCGGCGCGCAGCCTTCATTGGCGTTGCGCTTGCCGGTTCCACTCTGCCTCAGTCCGACCCCGGGGTGCTATAGGTCGGCCATCATGTGTAGTCCGGCTCGTGGTCGTCACCCGATCTCAGGTCACACCTTGGTGTTCGCCGGGCGAACCCGCTGGCACTTGGCCGGTTCCGACCCGACGACCTGTCGCGCGAGCGGCTACGAATCGCGGCGGGAGTCGAAGGGGGCTGAGTTTCGCGAGATGCAACCGGTACGCCACCATCATCGACATCGACATCGACATTGGTGACGGGCTCTTCGACCCTGACGCTCTGATCGTCGCTGCGCTGACCAGTCTCGGGTGAGCTCCGCAGCACACGTCAAGTGAGGCGCAGTTCCGCGGACGCGCACCGATGGTGAGATCACGAGCCTGTATTGGGTCGCCAGGCGATGCCGTCATTGGCACCGTTGGCGGTGCCGTCGGGGTTGCTGATGAAGCCGCCCCAAGTGAGCAGGATTCCGTTGGCCCAGACGCGGACGCCGTCGCCTCGTTGGTTGACGAGTTGTCCGATGGCGGTGTCGGTCCAGGTGTCGGTGGTGGGGTCGTAGGTAGTGATGGTTGACCCGCCGTTCCAGAACACGCTGGATGTTCCGGTCCAGACTGGTTGAACATCCAACGCCTGGTCAGTTGGGGCGGCGGCCGTGGTGCGCCAGGTCCGTGTTGCTGGGTTCCACGCGCCCCCGGCTGTGCCGCTCATCGCGAAGGCGAGCACTTCGCTTCCGGTCCACAGTAGTTTCGGCCGCTGTCCGGAACCCAGAGTGGTGGGGATCTGTTCCCATACGTCGCTGGTCGGATTGTAGGTGGCGATGATCGGGCTGTCGTCCAGGCCGGTGGTGAGAAGGGCGATGACGTCGG
>CAZREK010000046.1:0-11341 GCA_964598965.1 uncultured Bifidobacterium sp.
GGCGGGTTTCCTCCCACCCTTTGCGGTCGGCCTTGTTGATCACGAACACGTCGGCGATCTCCATCAGGCCCGCCTTGTTGGCCTGCACCGAATCGCCCCAACCGGGGTTCACCACCACGACCGTGGTGTCCGCCTTGCCCGCGATCTCGACCTCCACCTGACCGACACCGACGGTCTCGACCAGGATCCACTTGCGGCCCACCGCATCCAGCAAGCGCACGGCCTCGGGCGTGGCCAGCGACAGGCCACCCAGGTGACCGCGGGTGGCCATCGAGCGGATGAACACACCGGGGTCGGTGGCGTGGTCCTGCATCCGGACACGGTCGCCCAGGATGGCGCCGCCGGTGAACGGCGAGGACGGGTCGATGGCCAGCACCGCGACCTCCTCGCCCATCGCCCGCAGGTGGCCGATGGTGGCCGAGGTGAGCGTGCTCTTGCCCGCACCCGGGGCGCCGGTGAGACCCACCGTGTAGCCGCCACCGGACAACGGGTAGGTCAACCGGCCGATGGCGCGGGCATCGTCGGTGCCGCGCTCCACCAACGACAGCAGGCGGGCCAGCGCGGCGCGATCACCGGCGCGCGCCTCGTCCAACAACTCCGGGACCGGCCGGTTGCGGCGGCTCATGCGGGGAGCGCGTCGTCGGCCAGGTTGACGACCTCGGTCACCCCGTCGATGCGGTCGCGCATGATGCGCTCGATGCCCGCCTTCAGCGTGTTGCCACTGGCCGGGCAGGTGCCGCAGGCGCCCACCAGCGTGACGGTGACCACCCCGGTTTCCTCGTTGACATCGCGCAGCACGATGTCGCCGCCGTCGGCCTGCAGCGCGGGCCGGATCACTTCGATCGTCTCTTCGACCTGTTGGCGCATGTGGGGAACTCCCGAGGGGTGTCGGGCGACCATTGAACCAGCCCACAACCTAGGATTGCGACACACATGAACCGTTTTCACGCCCTCGCCCTGCTGCCCCTGGCCTCGCTGACCCTGCTGGCCTGCAGCGACGACGACTCGAAGAGCAGCACCACCGCCGCGCCCACCACCGAGGCCTCGACCAACACCGCCGGCTCCATCACCATCGACGTCACCGTCGGCACCGACAGCGGCGAGGACCGAGTGGAGAACATCCCCCTCGGCGCCACCGTCACCCTCAACATCACCGACCCGGCGGCCGACCAGACGTACCACGTGCACGACTACGACTTCGAGCAAGAAGTCGCTGCCGGCGAGACCGCCACCTTCACCTTCACCGCGGACAAGGCCGGCACCTTCGAGGTGGAGAGCCACGTCACCGAAGAAGTGATCCTGGTCCTCGAGGTGGCATGACCCTGACCGCATCGGTGCTGGCCCACCAGGGCGGCTGGGACGAGATGTTGCTCATCGTCGGCCCGATCGCCCTCGTGGGCGGCCTGATGTGGTTGGCCAAGCGACGCGTGGAACACGCTCAGCAGGACGACGGCGCTACTCCGCCGCGCCCGCCTCACGAGTGATGTTCGCGCCCAGGGCCGTCAATCGCCCCACGAGGTCGTCATAACCGCGGTCGATGTGGTGCACCCCGGAGACGGTGGTGACCCCGTCGGCCGCGAGCCCGGCCACCACCAGCGCCGCGCCGGCACGAATGTCGGGCGCCCTCACCGGGGCGCCACTCAGCTGGCGCACGCCGCGCACCACCGCGTGGTGACCATCGGCGCGAATGTCCGCGCCCAGCCGCTGCAGCTCCTCCACGTACCGGAACCGACCCGGGTACAGGTTCTCCGTGACGATGCCGACCCCGTCGGCGACCGACAACATGGTGACGATCAGCGGCTTGTAGTCGGTGGCGATGCCGGGGTACGGCAACGTGGCGACGTCGATGCTGCGCAGGCGACCGTTGTCGAAGACGGTGATGGTGTCGTCGGTGGCGGTGACGGTCAGGCCCATGTCGCGCAGGCGGCGCAGCAGCATGTCCATGTGCGCGGGGCGGACGTCGCGCAGCACCACCTCGCCACCGCTGACGGCGGCAGCTGCCAAGTAGGTGGCGGCCTGAATGCGGTCGGGAACGACACGGTGCGAAGCGGCCCGCAACGAACCGGGCTGGACACCGTGCACCACGACACGCGACGACCCGATGCCCTCGATGTCCGCACCCATGCTGACCAGGAACTCGCACAGGTCGGCGATCTCCGGCTCGCGAGCTGCGTTGTCGACCACGGTGGTGCCCTTGGCGTGCACCGCGGCCGTCACCAGGTTCTCCGTGGCGCCCACGCTGGGGAAGTCGAGGGTGATGTCCGCGCCGTGCAGGCGATCGGCGTGACCGTGGACCACGCCGTGGCTCAGCTCGAACACTGCCCCCATCGCCTCCAGGCCCTTCAGGTGCATGTCGATCGGGCGGCTGCCGAAGTCGTCGCCTCCCGGCAGGGACAGGTCGACGCGCCCGTAGCGGCCCAGCAGCGGACCGAGCACGTTGATGCTGGCGCGAATGCGTTCCACCAGTTCGTACGGCGCAACGGGCGAGATGTCGCCCCCGTTGACCAGCTGCAAGCGATCGCCCGGCAACGGCTGCGACGACACGCCGATGGCGGCCAGCAGATCGGACATGATCCGCACGTCGACGATGCCGGGCACGTTGGAAAGCTCGTGCGTGCCCTCCGCCAGCAAGGTGGCGGCCATCAACTTCAGCACCGAGTTCTTCGCGCCGGGGATGCTGACCTCGCCCGACAGCGGACCGGCGCGGCGGATGACAATGCGCTCGTCGCCGTGCTCCTGGTCCATGGCCCACAGTATGCCCAGGTGCTCGCGGGGTAGCCTCGCTCGGGTGCCCCGACGCCCGACCAGCATCACCCAGGTGTGGGCAACCGGGTCAGCGCGGGCGCTGTCGGCCGAACAGGCGCGCGACGACCTGGTGCGCGAGGAACGCGCTCCCGACGGCTCGTTCCACCAGGTGCACGGCCCGTTTCGCAGCTATCGACGGCAGGTGACGGCAGCGGCCGACGGCACCGTCACCGAACGAATCGACTACCAGTTGGTGGTGCCGTGGTGGGGCTGGCTGTTCCGCGGCCCCATCCGCCGAGCGTTGCGGCACCCGCGGCCCGCCGGCGCACCCAGCCCGTGGTGGTCGCCGCCGGACCAGCTGACCGCCCGCCAGGTCAGCTCGCTGGCGCTGTTGGCCGCGGCGGCGATGAGCTCCGCGTTCGCCAACACGATCTTCACGCAGACCGCCACGTTCGCGGCCGACTCGTTCGGCGTCAGCAACCGGGCGCTCGGGGTCGCCGGAGCAGTGGTGCGCATGGGTGTGGTGATCACGCTGCCGTTCGCCCTCTTCGCCGACCGAGTTGGCCGACGGCGCACGATCATCCTGCTGGCCTGGCTGACACCCGTGTGCTGCTCGCTGGGGGCGCTGGCGCCGAACTTCTGGACCCTGGCCGCCTCGCAGACGATCGCTCGCCCGCTGGGCATCGGCCTGTCGATGCTGGCCGGGGTGGCCGCGGCAGAGGACATGCCGAAGAACAGCCGCGCCTACGCCCTCAGCGTGCTGGCGATGGCGGCGGGTCTGGGTGCCGGGGTGGCGGTCGCCGCCTTGCGCCTGGCCGACCTGGGTGGCGAAGCGTGGCGGCTGGTCTACCTGATCGCTCTCGTGTGGGTTCCGGTGGCGATCAGCCTGCAACGGCGACTGGACGAGACCCGCCGTTACGAGACGGTGCACCGCATCGGGCAGCCGATGAACCGGCGGCGGCTCGGGGTGATCGCTCTGGTCGCGTTCACGTCGAACCTGTTCGTCGCACCCGTGTCGTATTTCCAGAACGACTACCTGAAGGACGTGCGCGGGTACTCGGGTGGCGGCATCGCGCTGTTCACGCTGATCACCGCCACCCCTGCCTCGATCGGGCTGGTGTTGGGCGGCCGCTGGGCGGATGTCGGCGGTCGACGGCGAATCATCCTGTGGTGCACGCCCGTGTCCGCAATCGCGATTGCTGCGGTCTACGCGGTCAACGGAGCGTCGATGTGGTTGCTGGCGTTCAGCGGCGGCATTCTCGCCGCAGTCGCCTATCCCGCCTTCGCCGTGTACCGCGCGGAGATGTTCCCCACTGGCAACCGCAGCATGGCCAACGGGTTGGTCACCACCACGTCCCTGCTGTCCGGCAGCCTGGCGATCCTGCTGGTGGGCGTGCTGCGTGATGCGGGGATGAGCTACCCGGCGGTGATGGCGCTGCTGGCCGCGGGACAGGTGTTCAGCGCGTTGATCGCGTACCGCTTCTACCCCGAGAGCGCCCACCTGGAACTGGAGCAGTTGAACCCGGAGGACCCGGTGATCAACGTCGACGACGAGTAGCACCACTCTTGGGGCCGAGAGCGGCGACCCACTCGGCCACCACCGCGGCGATCTCGGCGTCGGCGCCTTTCAGGTCATGGCCCTTGCCCTGCACCCAGTGGTGGGTCACCGGGCCGGGGATCGTCGCGGTCCACTGGAGCAGTTCCTCGGGCGACCCGAACGTGTCCTTGGTGCCGGACACGAACAGGCACGGCACGCGCAGTCGGGGGAAGTGCTCCACCCGCAGACGGTCCGGTTTCCCCGGCGGATGCAGCGGATAGGACACGAGCACCAACCCGATGGCAGCGACCGGTTGTTGCTCATCGGCGACGGCCATCGAGCAGATGCGTCCACCCATGGACCGGCCACCCAGCACCAGTCGGCCGGTGAGTTGCTGCGCCTCCTCGCGCACCGCCTGCAGCAGCACCGGCGCGCGGTCGGGCGCCTTGCGTCCGGCCTTGCGGTACGGGAAGTCGGCGCGCACACAGAGCATCGGCGAGACCGCGTGCTCGATGGCCAGCAGGCTGGGGTGAGTGGCGCTGGAGCCGGCACCGGGGAACAACAGCAGTGTGGTCACTTGGAGAGCAGGATCTTTCTCGCCTCGCCGAGACGCTCGATGATGTGCGCCGCCACCTCGTCGTCACCGCCGTGGTCCGGGTGGGCATGGCGCAGACGTTCGCGGTAGCGGCTCATGACATCCTTCTTCGTCACCTTGCCCGTGCCGGGCGGGAACCCGAGCAGGTCGAGCGCCCACAGCCGGGGGTCGGTGATACCCACCAGGTCGGTGCTGTGGAAGCCGGTGATGTCGGCCACGAACGACGGCCCCACCGGCCCGCGCCACTTCATCGCCCGGTGCAGCACCGGCGCCACCGCGTGACGGGCGTCGTACGACAGGCGTTCCAGCGCATAGATCGCGCCCAGCACCTGCACCAAAGGGCGGCCGGTGGAGTGCAGATCGAACTCGACGTGGTCGGCATCACCGGTCAGCTGGTGCACGCTGGTGGCCAGGCCGTGACGGTCGATCTGGTAGCGGTGCTGCAGGCGAGGTTGCACCACCCGCTTGCCGGCGGCCACCTGGTCGATGAGGCGCTCGACGTCGGTCCACAGCTCCTCCGGCACGCCCGGCAGGTAGGCGGCGACCACAGCGGCCAGCAGCACCCCGCCGAGGCCCGGCGCAGGGTCCGTCGGCAACACCAAGTGGCCGAGCGCCAGCCGGCGCGTGGGTGTCGCCGGGCGCGTGTGCCAGATCTGCAGTTCGGCGAGGACGACGGACACGGGCGCGGGCGGCCGCTCAGATGAACGGGCGCAGCAGGTCGTGCAGTTCCTCGGCGACCTCCATCGCCGCCTCCTCGTCCGGCTCGTCCTCACCGGCCAGCGCGTCGGCCAGTTCCTCGGCCAGCTCGCACGTGCGCTTCCAGAGGCGGACGTCGACGCCGTAGGGCGGCCGGCGTGGGTCGGCGACCTCTGTGGCCACCAGCAATTGCTCAAGGCCATCGGCGTCGAGCGGGTTGCGCTTCAGCCGTTCGCCGGCGAGGAAGAACGTGGTGAGCGTCTCGAACGGCAGGCGTTCCGCGTCGTCATCCTCGTCGTCATCGAGGTCGAACTCGTCGTCCGCGTCGACCCCGTACTGGCCGTTCTCGATCATGTCGAGCAACGACTCCACGACCGCCTCGTCCGCGGTGGTGACCAGCAGCGTCGGGCCTTCCCAGGCGTAGGCGATGCGCCGCGAAACGAGCGCGCGGGTGATCGTCTGCAGATCGCCTTCGGGCCACTCGTCCAGCTCGTATTCGGTGGTGGGGACACCCTCGGGCAGGTCGACCGGGCGCAGCGGCTCGTCCTCGTCGCCCTCGTCGCCCTCCTCGTCGTCGCCCTCGCCGCCATCGGCGTCGTCGTAGCGAATCCCCAGCCGCTGCTCGAGCTGGGTGATGATCGCGTCGGTCTGTGCCTCGTGCGTCTCGGGCACCACCAGCTCGGCGCCATCCCAGGTGTGGGGCACTTCTGCTTCGGCCAGCTCGGCCGCCAGCTCGGCTTGCTGGTCGAACGACCATTGCTCGAGGTCGTACAACACCCGCGTCGCGTCGGGGTCGTTCGGGTTCCAGTCGTCGCTCACGGCTGCGACCCTATCGGCACGTGACGGGCCAGGAAGGCCCCGATGCGCCGGTACTCGTCCAGCTGATTGACCGGTTTCCGGAAGCCGTGCCCCTCCCCTTCGTAGACATGGAGCTCAACCGAGCCGCCCACGGCGTTGACGCGTTGCGCCAACACCTTGCTCTGGTCCAGCGGTACCACCGGGTCCAGGTCACCGTGCAGCACCAACAGCGGCGTCGCCGCCAGACGGTCGGCGTGCACCACCGGGCTGCGACGGCGATACCGGTCGATCGCGTCGGGCAGAGGGCCCACCAGACCGTCGGTGTAGTGCCGCTCGAAACGGTGGCTGCGTTCGGCCATGTCCACCAGATCGGTCACCGGGTACAGCACTACGGCAGCGGCGAAGCGTCCTGGCTCGCGGGCCAACACACCGAGCGCGGTGAAGCCGCCCGCCGAGCCACCGATCAGCACGGTGCGCTGCGGGGCACCCCACCCAGCGGCGGCCGCCGCGCTGGCGAACGCCAGCGTGTCGTCCACGTCCAGTTCGCCCCAGTTGCCCTGCAGCGCCTGCTGGTAGGCCCGCCCGTGGCCGGTGCTTCCGCGATGATCGGGTACCAGCACGCTCCAGCCGCGCGAGCGCCAGTAGGCCAGGCGCGGCATGAACGTCACCTGCCACTGGTCGGTGGGGCCGCCGTGCAGCCACACGATCAGGCGACCGTCCGGCTGGTCGGCCGCGTACAGGCGGCCGTGCAACGTGGCCCCGTCGCTGGCGACCGCTTCCACCAGCGTCGGCTCGGCCAACTCGTGATCCGCCCAACCAAGGTGCGGGCCCTGCGCGTGCACGGTGCGCTGCCATGTGCGCGTGTCGTACTCCACGACGCCGGTCGGCGTGCGGGCACCGGTACGAATGGCCACCAAACGGTCGCCCTCCCACCACAAGTGGCCGTGAACGCCACGCGCCACCTCGGTGACCGCGCCGGTGGCAACGTCGACCACGCACAGCCGGCCGAATCCATCTTCGTTGCGGGTGAACGCCACGCGGTCGCCGTCGGATGACAACGCAAAGGACCGTTGCCCCGGCCCCCAGGAGGGCCCACCGTGCTCGAACGGCTCGTCCACCAGCGGCCGGTCGCCCAGCCACAGGTTCAACCAGCCGGTGTCGTCGCGCACCCAGATCGCGTCGCCCGCCGGGGTGGTGCGCGGTTGCTGGATCGCACCGTCGCCCTCGATCGCTTGCCGCCGCCCGGTCGCGACATCGACGATGGCCACCCTGCTGTGGTCCCACGGCATGTGCGGCACGTCCCACTCCACCCAACGCACCGTGCTGCCATGTGCGTGCGGGTCGGCGCAGAAGTCTGCCGTGCCGTCGTCCAGCCGTCGGTTGGTGCCACCCACCAGATCGGTCAGCCACACCTCTGCCTGGTCCAGCACGTGCACCACTGCCCGCCCGTCGGGTGTGCAGCACGGACTGCTGGTCGAGCGCTCGGGGCCGTGGCTGGTGAGCGGCATGGCGGCGCCGCCGTCCACGGCTTGGCGCCACAGGTTGCCGTCGGCACCGACGTACACCACCGCCGCGCCGTCGGGCGTGAAGCACCACGCACCACCGCCCAGCCCGCGCCCGGCGCGCAGCAGCGGCGCGGTGGCCAGCTGGAACGGCTCGCTGGCAGCCCCACGCAGCTCGAGATGGGCCTCCACCGCCTCCCACTGGGCCCAACCCAGCAGCTGACCACCTGGCGACAGCCTCGGCTCGGTCAGCTCGCGACCGCCGACGCAGAGGTCCTCGGGAATGGGCGTCACGTCGGGCACCGTAATTCGTTGGACACGACTGGTGGGGTTCGGCCACCATGCGTGCGTCCGTCTGCCGAAGGGAGGTGCCCGATGAAGCTGCTGATCACCCTCGCCGCCGTCGTCGATGCGCGCCTCCGCGGCGGCGTCGTCTGCGGCGCCTGAGGCTCTCCCGCCCGCGCCCATCGCACGCGTGTACTCGCGCGCGCCGACTCTCCCACCAACCACTCAACACAGGAGCGCCCACATCATGTGGCATCAACACCCATCCATCACCCACCGCTTGGTCGACGCCCGCCGTCAGGACCTGATCGCCGCCAGCGAACGCAGCCGCCTGCGCCGCACCGCTCGCCGCACACGCCCTCAGGCAGTACATCGACCTACGACCCGCGGCACCCGGTAGGTGTCACTGGCGGTCATCACCCCTCCACGAACTACGGTGGAGGGTGATGATCGCCAACTCGCAGAAGCCCGACCGCAACCTCGCGCTGGAACTCGTGCGTGTCACCGAGTCCGCCGCCCTCGCCGCCTCCCGCTGGGTCGGCCGCGGCGACAAGAACGGTGCCGACGGTGCGGCCGTCGACGCGATGCGCACCGTCCTGTCCACCGTCCCGATGGACGGCATCGTCGTCATCGGTGAGGGCGAGAAGGACGAGGCGCCCATGCTGTACAACGGCGAGGTCGTGGGTGACGGCACGGCCCCGCTCACCGACGTGGCGGTCGACCCCATCGACGGCACCACGCTCACCTCGCTGGGTCGCGCCAACGCCATCTCGGTCATCGCCGTCAGCGAGCGCGGCACGATGTACAACCCCGGCCCGTGCGTGTACATGCACAAGATCGCCGTCGGCCCCGACTGCGTGGGCAGCATCGACATCACCGCCTCCCCCACCCAGAACCTGCGCTGGATCGCGAAGGCCAAGGGCGAGCAAGTGCGCGACCTCACCGCCGTCATCCTCGACCGCGATCGTCACGGCGACCTCATCGCCGAGGTGCGCGAGGCCGGCGCCCGCGTGAAGCTGATCTCCGACGGCGACATCTTCGGCGCCATCGCCACCGCGTGGCCCGATGCCGGTGTCGACGTGTTGTTCGGTGTCGGCGGCACACCGGAAGGTGTCACCGCCGCCGCCGCACTGAAGTGCATGGGCGGAGAGATCCAGGGCTTGCTGGCCCCGCGCAACGACGCGGAGCGCGAGGCTGCGTTGGCCCTCGGCTACGACCTGGACAAGGTGCTCACCACCGACGACCTGGTGCAAGGCGACAACTGCTTCTTCGCCGCCACCGGTGTCACCGACGGCGAACTGCTGCAGGGCGTGCGCTACGTGCACGGCGCGGCCACCACGCAGAGCCTGGTCATGCGCTCGCGCAGCGGCACCGTGCGCATGATCGATGCCCGTCACCGCATCGACAAGCTCAGCAGCTTCGCCAGCGTCTCGTACTGACGATCAGCGCTGAACGAGGCCGGCCAAGCGGCGGGCCAACAGGCGCGGGGTGACACCCGACGCGGTGACCACACCCTTGTACAGCGCGCCCGGCACCGACAGGCACTTACCCCTGGCGACATCGTTGAGGCCGGTGGACGCGACGTCGTGCGCGGAGGTCCACAAGAACCCCGGGTACTTCGACGCGTAGCCGTCGGTGCGGCTGACGCTCTGGAACTCGGTGGGCGTGAGGCCCGGGCACAGCGCGGTGACATGCACGCCGTTGCCGCGCACCTCCTCGTGCAGGCTCTCCGTGAGGCTGGTGACGTACGCCTTGGTGGCCGCGTAGACGGCCAGCTTGGGCGCCGGTTGGAAGCTGGCCACGCTGCTGACGTTCAGCAGGTAGCCACGCCCGCGAGGCACCATCGCCCCCAGCGCGGCCCGGGACAAGCGGGTGAGTGCGTCGATGTTCAGCGCGATCTCGCGCGACAACCGCTCGCCGTCCAGAGTGTGGAACTCGCCCGACGTGCCGAACCCGGCGTTGTTCACCACCAGATCGGCCGACGTGGCGCGCTCGGCCACCGCGGCGAGACCCTCGGCCGTCGTGAGGTCGGCGACCAACACCTCCACGCCCTTGTGGGCCGCGGCCAATTCCGCCAAGCGGTCGCGACGGCGGGCGACCACCACCGTGGGCACGCCCGCGTCGGCGAGCAGTTCGACCATGGCGGCACCGATGCCGCTGGACGCGCCGGTGACGAGCGCGGAGGTGAAGGGATAGTTGGCCATGCCCTCAGGCTATGGCCGACCGGTGTCTCAGTGAGCGCCTTGCGACGTGCCGGCGAGGCCGCCGGTGGCAGCGAGGCGGGCGTGCGCACGGCTGAGCGCGGACACCGCCTCGGCGTCGTGCTCCTTGCGCAGCAGTTCCTCGGCAGATTCCTTGGCGCGCAGCGCACGGCCGCGATCGATGTCGATCGCGAGCTCGGCGATGTCGCTGAGGATGCTGACCGTGTTGCCGCTGACCTGCACGAAGCCACCGTGCACCGCCACGTCCAGCACCTTGCCGTCGGCGAGGGTGATGCGCGTGTGGTTCTCCACCAGCGCGGCGAGGAACGGTGCATGGCCGGGCAGGAACGCGATCTCGCCACCACCCAAGGTGCGGGTGATGACCTGTGTGGCCTCGCCGGAGAAGAGCACCTTCTCCGGCGAAACGAGTTCGACCTGCATGGTGGCCATGATCAGCCTGCCTGCTCCGCGAGGGCCTTGGCCTTGGCCAGCACCTGCTCGACACCACCGACGTTGAGGAACGCCTGCTCGGGCACCTCGTCCAGCTGACCGTTGACGATCGCCTCGAAGCTCTCCACGGTCTCGGCCACGGGCACGGTCTCGCCGGACACACCGGTGAAGACTTCGGCCACGTAGAACGGCTGGCTGAGGAAGCGCTGCACCTTGCGTGCACGCGACACCGTCAGACGGTCTTCCTCCGACAGTTCGTCGAGACCGAGGATGGCGATGATGTCCTGCAGCTCCTTGTAGCGCTGCAGGATCTCCTGCACGCGACGGGCGACGTCGTAGTGACGCTGACCGACGACCTCCGGCTGGAGGATCGTGGAGGTGGAAGCCAGCGGGTCCACGGCCGGGTAGATGCCCAGCGAGGCGATCTGACGGCTGAGCTCGGTGGTGGCGTCGAGGAAGGTGAAGGTGGTGAACGGTGCCGGGTCGGTGTAGTCGTCGGCGGGCACGTACACGGCCTGCAGCGAGGTGATCG
>CAZREK010000047.1:0-11337 GCA_964598965.1 uncultured Bifidobacterium sp.
TCTGCTGGGCTTGACGGCGACGTTGCAGGCGAACTGGGCTGGCGCGCTCGAACACCGCGATCCGGAGTTCCTCCACGACCTTCGCGTCGCAGTGCGCAGGAGCCGTTCGGTGCTGAAGCTCAGCAAGCAAGTACTGCGAGCTCCGGAAGTCGGTGCCGCCTCGGCGCACCTGGGTTGGATCGGTGCGCAGACCTCGCGAGCGCGCGATCTCGACGTCTACGTGCAGGAGTGGGACCGCTACACGGCCGATCTGGGCGAGAAGGTGCGGTCGGATCTGGCGCCGCTCAAAGCACTCCTGGAGGCCCAGCTGGACGAGGAGTACTCGTCGATGGCCGACGTGCTCAGCGGACGTCACATCGTGAGATCGACAGCGGCATGGTGCGCGTGGCTGGAGTCCGGTGAGCCGAACACCGGCAGTCGGCGCAATGCGCCACTGGCGGAAGTGGTCGCTCGCGAGGCTGACCGGGCCTTCGAACGCCTGACCAAGAAAGGGCGAGCGATCGGTCGGCGCTCGCCGGCGCAAGAGCTGCACGACCTGCGCAAGGATGCCAAGCGCTTGCGGTACATCGTCGAGTGCTTCGGGCCGCTCTTCGACCAGGAGGCATGCCTGGCGTTCGTCCGCCGGCTCAAGCGGCTGCAGGACAACCTCGGCACCCATCAGGACGCAGAGGTCCATGTGATGCATCTGCACCGGTTGGCAAAGGAGCTCGCCGACCGCGGTGCAGGGCGACCCACTCTGGAGGCGGTCGGCCAACTGTCGAAGCACCTCGACCGGCAACGCAAGGTGGCCCGGGGCGACTTCCACACCTGCTTCGCGGAGTTCGACTCCAAGCAAGGGCGGGGGGCGTATCGGGAGTTGCGGAACTCGCTGGCCAGGTAGTTTCCCCGCCGTTCACCGGGAATTCAGTCGTCGTTCATCAGTGACATAGGCTTCGGCCGACGCACCGACGGAACGAGGGCACATGCGATTTCGACTGATCCCGCGCGACGAGAGCTTCTTCCCGCTGTTCGACCAGCAGGCTCAGATCGCTGCCGACACGGCCAAGTTGCTGCAACAGCTGATGGCCAGCCTGCCTGTCGCGGCCGACGGCGCCCAGGCGATCGTCGACGCCGAGAAGAAGGCCGACGCCGTGCTGCGCCAGGTGCGTGAGCGGCTGGAGACCTCGATCGTCACGCCGTTCGATCGCGAGGACATCCAGGCGCTGTCGAACTCGCTGGACGATGTGATGGACGAGATGCGCGAGGCTGCGGACTCGGCCTTGCAGCACCAGATCGGCATCGCTCTTCCCGGTGTCGATCAGCTGTTGCGCATCCTGGTCGACATCACCGCCAAGAACGTGGAGCTGGTGGCCGGGCTGCGCGGCCTGCGCGGCATTACCGGGCTGGCCGACGAGATCGAGCGGCTGGAGAGCGAGGCCGACGGTCTGTACCGCAAGACGATGGCCGAGCTGTTCAGTGGCAAGTACGAAGCGCTGGACATCCTGCGCTGGAAGGACGTCGTCGAGGCGATCGAGACCGCCATCGACGCCGTCGAGGATGCGAGCGACGAAGTGCAGTCGATCGCCGTGAAGCACGCCTGACCATGGCCAACCTGGCGCTCTACCTGGTCATCGCGATTGCGCTGATCTTCGACTTCGTCAACGGGTTCCACGATGCCGCCAACTCGATCGCCACGATCGTCGCCACCCGCGTTCTCAAGCCCTGGCAGGCCGTGTTGTGGGCGGCGTTCTGGAACTTCATCGCCTTCCTGGTGCTGCCGCTGGAGGTGGCGAACGCGATTGCGAAGATCGTCGTCGGAGACGGCGTCATCAGCATCGGGCTGGTCTTCGCGGGGCTGATGGGCGCCATCTTCTGGAACGTGCTGACGGCATGGCTGGGCTTGCCCTCCTCGTCGTCACATGCGCTCATCGGCGGCATGGTCGGGGCCGGTATCGCCAAGTCCGGCGGCCATGTGGTGAACCTGGTGACGCTGAAGAAGACCGCCGTGTTCATCATCTACTCGCCGCTGATCGGCATGGTGCTGGGCTTCAGCCTCGTGATTCTGATCGCCTGGTTGGTGCACCGCATCCGCGCCAAGCGAGCCGTCAACAAGACCTTCCGCGGGCTGCAGTTGGTGTCGGCGGCGGCGTTCAGCCTTGGTCACGGCGCCAACGACGCGCAGAAGACGATGGGCATCATCGCTGCGCTACTGATCGGCGCCGGCAAGCTCGACCTCGACCTGTCGAAGAACCCGGAGGGCATCCCGACGTGGATCGTGCTCTCCTGTCACGCGGCCATCGGCCTTGGCACCATGTTCGGCGGCTGGAAGATCGTGAAGACGATGGGTACCAAGCTCACCCGCCTGGAGCCGATGGGTGGGGTGTGCGCAGAGAGCGCCGCTGCTGCCACCTTGTTCTTCGCGTCGCTCAACGGCATTCCGGTCAGCACCACGCACACCATCACCGGCGCGATCGTGGGTGTCGGTTCCGCGAACCGCATGTCGGCGGTGCGCTGGAACGTCGCCCGCCGAGTCGTGTGGGCCTGGGTGCTCACCATCCCAGGTTCAGCGGCGGTCGCCGTGCTCAGCTACTGGTTGGTGGAGGTGCTCAACTGATGGACCGCCGGGCGATCTTCTTCTTCCTCGCCGCAATCGCAACGGCGATTCTCGAGCCGCACGTGCCGTTCGACAAGAAGCACGAACTGGCCGACAAGATGGGTTGGCCGTTGGCGATCGCCTTGGTCGTGCTGGGTGTGCTGTCGCTGGCGGACCACGTGTCGCGCACTCGGCGTCGTAGCTGAAGCGACCTCGCGGACCTCGTCTCGCTCAATAGGCTGCAGCAATGGCTCGTCGTCGCGCCCGTCGCCCCGTCGCTGTGCTCAGCGTCGTCGCCGCCATCCCGGCGATCGGGCTGGGCGCGTTCGGCTGGTATGCGCACACGCAGGCAGCCTCCGGTGTGTCGGTTCCCGTGGCCGCGCCGGTCAGCACGGATCCGTTGCCGGGTGTGATGACCACGCCGTTGCTGTCCGTACGCCGGGCTCCCACGCTGTTGGCCGCGGCAGGTGAAGCCACGGTGCTGAAGTCGGCCGCGCAACCGCTGCTGGGCAGCATCGACAGCGGATCGTGCACGGTGCTGGCGGTCGACGACGTGACGGTGGCAACGGTGAACCCGGATCTTGCCGTCATCCCCGCGAGCACGCTGAAGGTCGTGGTGGCCGCAGTTGCACTCGACGTGTTGGGCGCGGGGACCACGTTCACCACTCAGGTTGTGGGCCCGGCGCCCAGTGGCGGGGTGGTGAACGGCGATGTCTACCTCGTCGCCGGCGGCGATCCGGTGCTCAGCGAAGGCTGGTACACCCAGATCACTGACACCCACAAGCGCCCGCCGATGCACGCCACCAGCATCGAAGCACTGGCCGATGCGCTGGCGGCCGCCGGTGTCAGTCGCATCACTGGTCGCGTGCTGGGCGACTCCAGCCGCTACGACGCGGAGGTCTACCCGCCCGGCTGGAGTGATGACCTGAAACACGTCGCCGACGGCGTGCCCGTCGGCGCGTTGGTGATCAACGATTCCATTCGCCAGGACGGGGTCATCCAGGCCGACCCGACTGCGGCTGCGGCCAACACGTTCGTCAACGTCCTGGCGGCGAAGGGCATCACCGTCGACGGCGGCTCGGGCGCCGGCACGGCCCCCGCGGGCAGCGGGGTACTCGGTGCGGTCCAGTCGGCACCATTGACCGACATCGTCAACGAGATGCTCGCCACCAGCGACAACCTGACCGCGGAGATGCTGGTGAAGGAGATCGCGCACGCTTCCACCGGCGGCCAGGGCACCCGTACCGCCGGGCTGCAGGTGATCACGGCCAAGCTCACCGAGTGGGGGCTTTCCACCGCTGGGCTGCAGCTGACCGATGGCTCGGGCCTCAGCCGCGACAACCGCCTGACCTGCACGCTGTTGGCCCAACTGCTGGAACGCACCGCCGCCACCGACCCGCTCGGCGCCGGCCTGGCGCGTGCCGACCAGGACGGCTCGACGCTCGCCGGCTACTTCGAAGAGCCGGGGCTCAGCGGCGTGTTGCAGGGCAAGACCGGTTCGCTCTCGGGCGTGAAGTCGTTGGCCGGGTACTTCGTCGCCGGAGGGTCGGAGGTGCAGTTCGTGGTGATCCTCAACGGGTCGTCGGTGGACAACTTCCCGACCATCTGGGATCAGCTGGGCGTGGCGCTGTTGGCCGCAGCGGCCGGCCCCACCGCCGACGCGCTCGCGCCCCGGTCGTAGGCTGGGCGGGATGGCCCGCCGCGCTCGCCTCACGGTCGCCTACGACGGCACTGACTTCCACGGCTTCGCCGAGCAGGCCGACGCGCGTACGGTCATGGGCGAACTGCGCGCCGCGATGGAGAAGGTCACCAGGGTCGAGCTGGAGCCGGTGTGCGCCGGCCGTACCGACGCAGGTGTCCATGGGTGGGGCCAGGTGGTCAGCGTGGACCTACCCGACAGCACCGACCTGCCTGGCTTGCAGCGGCGCTTGAACAAGCTGTGCGGGCCGGCGATCGCGGTACGCGACGTTCGGTGGTGCACCGACCCCGAGTTCAACGCCCGCTTCAGTGCCCAGTGGCGCCACTACCACTACCACGTGCTCAACTCGCCCGAGCCGAACCCGTTCTGGGCGCGCACCGCGTGGCACATCGTCGAACCGCTGCAGCTGTGGGCGATGAACCTGGCGTGCGATCCGTTCATCGGCGAGCACGACTTCTCGTCGTTCTGTCGGCGGCCGAAGGTGGCGGATCGCGACGACGAGCCGTCGATGACCCGGCGCGTGATCAGCGCCAGCTGGCACGAGGTGCCGGGGAACGTGCCCGGGCTGTTGCGGTTCGAGATCCGCGCCAACGCGTTCTGCCACCAGATGGTCCGCTCGTTGGTCGGCACGCTCGTGGATGTCGGCCTCGGTCGCCTGCACGCCGGCGACATGCGACGCATCCTGCTGGCCCGCGATCGGCAGGCGGCAGGCCGGGTGGCGCCACCGCACGGGCTGGTGCTGTGGGAGGTCGGGTACCCACCCGAGCAGCACTAGCCTGCGCAGAATGCTGCGAGTCCGCCGGTGCCTGGTCGTCGCCTGGCTGGTGGTGCCGGCGGTCAGCGGCCTGCCGTCGTCCGCTGCTGCCGGGCGCGAGTTCCAGCCGCGCACGCTGGTGGTGGCCGCCACCGGCGACATCATGGTCGACAGCCCGGTCAAAGAGGCCGGTGCCAAGTACGCGGGCCCGGGGGAGACGTACGACTTCACCCCGCTGTTCGCGCCGGTGACGCCGTTCCTGCAGCGTGCGGACCTCGCCATCTGTCACATGGAGTTCCCCATCGGGGCTCGCGGCGAGTTCGCCGGACCGTACGGACGAGAGGGTTCCAGCGGTTACCGCTGGCTGGCCCCTTACGAGATCGCCGATTCGGTGGCCCGCGCCGGATACGACCGGTGCAGCACGGCCAGCAATCACTCCAACGACCTCGGCGACGACGGGCTGGACTCGACGCTCGACGCCTTGGACGCGGCCGGCCTCACCCACGCCGGCACCGCCCGAACGGAGGCCGAGGCGCAGGTGACCACCTTCGAAGTCAACGGTGTCCGCGTCGCCCACTTGGCGTACACCAAGACCAACAACATGCGCGCTCCGGCTGCGTATCGCCTCAACCAGTCCGACGAGGACACCATCGTCGCCGACGTCGACGAAGCCCGCAGGCAGGGCGCGGAAATCGTGATCGTCAGCTTGCACCTCGGCCGCGAGATGCTGTCCGAGCCGCTCGGCCGGGACCGCGTCTTCGTCGAGCACCTCACCACCCGCGCGCACATCGACCTGGTGCTGCACCATGGTCCGCACGTGATTCAGCCGATGGAGGTGGTGAACGGCACGCCCGTGTACTGGAGTCTGGGCAACGAACTCAGCGGCATGGGCCGGCCCGAGCTGGGGCGCTACGGCGACCTGCGCACACTGGACGGCCTGCTGGCGATGGTCACCTTCGTGGAGCGTCCCGACGGCACCTTCCAGGCAACACCGCGAGCGATCCTGCTGTGTCAGGACGTCCAGAGCCGAGTTGTCTACCCGGCGGTGGCGACGCTGGTGCAGGGTGCCCCGTCCGAGCAGGTCGCCCGGCGCATCCAGCATTGCATCGAGCGCAGCGCAGAATTCCTGGGCGGAACCGCCTGAAGAGGGTCGGGTTTTCCGCCGCTGTTGCCGCTTTGCCCCGGTTGCCCGTATCCTTTCACGGTTCCCTGGCGGCTACGGCCGGGTCACGTCGTGACCGCGTCGCCTGCCGGGTGTATTCGCGTGAAGGACACTGACATGACCACCTACAGCCCCAAGGCCAGCGAGATCACCCGTGCCTGGCACGTGATCGACGCCGACGGCATGGTGCTCGGCCGCCTGTGCACCGAGGCCGCCCGCGTGCTGCGCGGCAAGCACAAGCCGACGTTCGCACCGCACATCGACACGGGTGACCACGTCGTCATCATCAACGCCGACAAGGTGGTGCTCACCAAGGGCAAGGCCGCCAGCAAGGGCGTCTACCGCCACAGCGGTTACCCCGGTGGTCTCAAGACCGAGACCTACGCTCACCTCATGGACCGCGACGCGGCCGAGGCTGTTCGTCGCAGTGTCCGCGGCATGCTGCCGCACGGCCCGCTCGGCCGTCAGCAGATCAAGAAGCTGAAGGTGTACGCCGGTGCCGAGCACCCGCACGCCGCGCAGCAGCCCAAAGTTCTCGAGATCCCCGCGGCCAAGGCCCGCTGAAAGCGCCGGAAGGTAGATCATCATGGCCACCAAGCCGCTCACCCAGACCACCGGCCGCCGCAAGGAAGCTGTTGCCCGCGCTCGCCTGCGCCCCGGTAACGGCACCCACACGATCAACGGCAAGGCGTTCGACGCCTACTTCACCACCGCCATGCAGCGCATGACGGTCACCGAGGCGCTGCGCGTCGCCGGTGTCGAAGAGTCCTACGACGTCGACGCCACCATGCACGGTGGCGGCGTCAGCGGCCAGGCCGGCGCCCTGCGCATGGCCATCGCCCGCTCGCTGGTGGAGATCGACCCCGAGACGCGCCCGGCGCTGAAGAAGGCCGGCTTGCTCACTCGCGACCCCCGTCGCAAGGAGACCAAGAAGTACGGTCTGGTCAAGGCCCGCAAGGCCAAGCAGTACACCAAGCGCTGATGTTCGCTGCGTTCGGCGCCCCGCGGCTGCGAGCCGGGGGCGCCGTTCGTGCTTTTCGCCCCGTGACCGTTTCGCCGGGAGGCCGTGGATGTCACTGAAGTTCGGTACCGATGGGGTTCGTGGTCGTGCCCTCACCGAGCTGACCACCGGGTTCGTGACGATGCTGGGGGCCGCTGCGGCCCGCGTGCTGGGCGATGGGCCGTGGCTGGTCGCTCGCGACACCCGTGAGAGCGGCGAGGAACTGCAGCAGGCCCTGTGGCATGGCCTGCACCTGTTCGGTGGCGCGCAGGTGACCATGGTCGACGTGCTGCCCACGCCCGCCGTGGCCTGGCTGGCGGCACAGACCGGTCGCCCGGCTGCGATGATCACTGCCTCGCACAACCCCTGGCAGGACAACGGGGTGAAGTTCTTCGCCCCGGGCGGGCTGAAGCTGACCGACGAGGTGGAGCAGGCGATCGAGCACGCCATGGCGCACCCGGCCGAACCGTCGTTCATGGCCGGCCCCGTCACCACCGCGCACGGCGACGGCGCGGGCGAGGCCTACGTACAACACCTGGTGGGCCTGACTCGCCGGTTGGACGGGTTGAAGGTGGTGCTGGACTGTGCCAACGGGGCGATGAGCGCTGTGGCGCCCGCCGCCTTCCGGGCGCTGGGTGCGGACGTGACGGTGATCCACGACCAGCCGAACGGCCGCAACATCAACGACCACTGTGGCGCCACCCATGTGCAGTCGCTGTCCGCTGCCGTCGTCGCTGCCGGCGCGACGCTGGGCCTCGCGTTCGACGGCGACGGCGACCGAGTGATCGCCATCGACCACCTGGGTCGCACCGTGGACGGCGACCGCCTGATCGCCTTGGCCGCCATCCAGCTGCGGGAGGAGGGCCGCCTGCACCACGACACGGTGGTGGTGACGGTGATGAGCAACCTCGGCTTCCACAAGGCGATGGCCGCCGCGGGCATCAAGGTCGTGACCACGGGTGTCGGCGACCGTTATGTGCTGGAAGCGCTCGACGCGGGTGGCTTCAGCGTCGGTGGCGAGCAGAGCGGGCACATCATCTACCGCGACCTGGCCACCACCGGCGACGGCCTGCTGGCCGGGCTGCGACTGGCCGAGTTCGTGCACGAGCACCACCGCCCGCTGGCTGACGTCGCCGCCGAGGTGATGACCAGCTACCCGCAGGTGCTGGTGAACGTGAAGGTGGCCGAGCGCCACCCGCACGTCGCCGACGAGCTGGCAGCCGAGATCGCCGATGCCGAGGGGCGTCTGCAGGGCGAGGGTCGCATTCTGCTGCGAGCCAGCGGCACCGAGGCCCTGATCCGCGTGATGGTGGAGGCCGCCACCGATGAGTTGGCGCATTCCGTGGCCGACGACCTGGCCGACGTGGTCCGCGCCCGCTTCGCCTGAGCGAGCCTGGGCGAGGCTGGGGCCAGCGGCCTTGATCCAACCCTGACCTGAGGCTGACCGAAGCCCCGGAACTGGCCTCGGTAGCCTGTTCGCCATGTGCGGAATCGTCGCCATCGTCTCCCGGCCCACCACTCGGCCCACCCCTGCTGCCGGCGATCTGCTCGCCGCGCTCGACAGGGCGGTGGCCGCTGAAGGTTTGTTGCCGGCCGCAGCGCTGGTGGCTGAGGTCGACCGGCTGCTGCACGGGGTGCCGGGCGTCCTCGCTCTCGCCGGCCGCGCCGAGCTGATCGCGGGCGTCACGGCTCGTCTCGACCAACTCGACGCCCGCATCGCCGACCGCGAACTCAGCCTGGAGGACGCGGCGCTCACCGCCGACGACATCGAGGCGGTCAACGCCGAGCTGATCGCCGCCCGCGACGCCGTGTGGTCCGTCCGCAAGGACCGTATCGGCACCGCTCACGCCGTCGACGACCTGGCGGGCCGCGACGCCGGCTCGGCCGCGCTGGCCGGGTACCTCGCCATCCAGCAGGCGCTGTCCGCGATCGACCGCATGGAAGTGCGTGGCCGCGACAGCGCGGGCATCCATGTAATGGTGTGGGGCCACGGCCTCGACGCCGCCGACCCTGGCGTGGTCGCCGCACTGGCGCAGCGCGGCCGCGACCCTCTGTTCCAGAACGGGTCCGTGCGCTTCGAGGCCGGTGTCCTCGGCTTCGCCTACAAGGCGGCCGCGGAGATCGGCGAGCTGGGCGACAACGTGCGCGCTCTGCGCGCCGCCGTCCGCGCCGACACCTTGCTGCGGCAGGCGCTGGCCAACCCGCTGGCGCGTGTGTCGGTGCTGGGTCACACTCGTTGGGCCAGCGTCGGCATCATCAGCGAGCCCAACTGTCACCCGGTGAACAGCGAGCAGAGCGAACAGTCAGCCGGTGAGACCCACCCCTACGCGGTCGCAGTCCTCAACGGGGACGTGGACAACCACGCCGACATCAAGGTCAATCACGGTTTGCGCATCGCCGGCCCGATCACCACCGACGCCAAGGTCATCCCTGCCGTCATGGCGCTGCACGCGTCGAAGGGTGCCGATCTGGCCGAGTCGTTCCGTCGCACCGTCGCCGAGTTCGAGGGCAGTGTCGCCATCGGCGCCGCCACCGCAGATGCGCCGGACCAGGTGTTCCTGGGTCTGCGCGGCAGCGGTCAGGCGCTCTACGTCGGTCTGGCCGAAGATCTCTACATCGTCGCCAGCGAGCCCTACGGCGTCGTCGAAGAGACCGCCCAGTACCTGCGCGTGGACGGCGAGACACCGTCGCCCACGGGTAGCCGCGGCCAGGTGTTCGTGCTCGACGGCCGCCACGCCGGCGATTTGGCGGGTGTGCGCCGTATGGCCTATGACGGCACCGACCTGCCCATCGACGCTTCCGAAGTGGTCACCGCTCAGGTCACCACTCGCGACATCGACCGCGGCGATGCCCCCCACTTCCTGCTGAAGGAGATCGGCGAGGCGCCCAACAGCTTCCGCAAGACGCTGCGCGGCAAGATCGTCGACGGCCCTGACGGGCTGCGCGCGGAGGTCGGGGTGCGCACGCTGCCCGCCGCAATCGCCGCTCGCCTTGCTGACGGCACCATCAACAAGGTCCGCGTCATCGGTCAGGGCACTGCAGCCGTCGCCGGTCGCAGCATGGCGGCCGTGCTCGACACGCTCACGGACGGCACGCTCGACGTGGACGACATCACCGCCACCGAGCTCAGCGGCTTCCACCTGCGCCTCGACATGAGCGACACGCTCGTCGTCGCCGTCAGCCAGAGCGGCACCACCACCGACACCAACCGCACGGTCGACCTCGCTCGCGGTCGCGGCGCGGCGGTGTTGGCCATCGTCAACCGCCGCAACAGCGACCTCACCGACAAGGCCGATGGTGTGATGTACACCAGCGATGGGCGTGACGTGGAGATGAGCGTCGCCAGCACCAAGGCGTTCTACGCCCAGGTGGCCGCCGGCGTACTGCTGGCGTGCGCGCTGGCCGAGGCCACCGGCAAGGGCAGCGCCCGTCGTCGCCACGAGCTGCTCAGCTCCTTGCGCGAGTTGCCGGAGGCGATGGCCGAGGTGATCGCGCGCCGCGACACGATCGCCGATGCGGCACGCCGTTACGCGCCCGCCAAGCGCTACTGGGCGATCGTCGGCAATGGGCCCAACGTGGTGGCAGCCGAGGAAGTGCGCATCAAGCTCAGCGAGCTCTGTTACAAGTCGATCGCCTGCGACGTCACCGAGGACAAGAAGCACATCGACCTCTCCAGCGAGCCGCTGATCCTGGTGTGCGCGGCCGGCCTCATGGGCGGCACCGCCGACGACGTGGCCAAGGAAGTCGCGATCTACAAGGCGCACAAGGCCACCCCGATCGTGGTGGCGACCGAGGGCGACGGTCGCTTCGCCCCCGCCTCCGCCGTGCTCAGCGTGCCCCCGGCCGACCCGGCCCTTGCGTTCGTGCTGTCGGCCATGGTGGGCCACCTCTTCGGCTACGAGGCCGCGCTCGCCATCGACGCGTCGGCCCGTCCGTTGCGCGAGGCACGCGAAGTCATCGAGCACGCGCTGGCGGCCACCGACGACGGCGACACGGTGCTGAACGTTGTTCGCACGGGGGTCGTCCCGCACGTGGAGAAGTTCTTCGACGGCCTGCGCGCCGGAAACTACGACGGCCACCTCGAGGCCTCGACCGCTGTTCGTCTGGTCGGCGTGCTGCGCGACCTCGCCAGCGATTCACCCCTGGAGGC
>CAZREK010000048.1:0-11330 GCA_964598965.1 uncultured Bifidobacterium sp.
CACGGCGTGGGCGACCAGCTCAACCGCTTCGCGCTGGACATCGCCCGCAACAAGGGCGCCAAGACGGTCGACCTCACCTCCCGCCCGTCACGCGAGGCCGCCAACCGCCTGTACCAGCGCATCGGCTTCAAACCCCGCGAGACAAACGTCTACCGCTACGACCTCTGACCGCACCCCAGATGCGAGTGGGTGGCCGCCATGCGAGTGGCACCGTGTCGCCCGAGTGGCTGGCGACACCCAGGGTGTCACCACCCACTCGGATGGGTCAGCCGAGCGGGTCGGGCCAGGGCATGCCGCTGGGCGGGTCTTCGCCGGCGACACCGTCGACCGCTTCGCGCAGCAGGTCGGCGTGGCCGGTGTGGCGTCCGTATTCCTCCACCAGGTCGAACAGCAGCCGCCGCAGGCTCGCCTGCTGCCCGCCCCACCCGAGGTGTGCCTCGTGGTCCAGCCCTCCGTCGGCCAACGCGCGGGCGACGCTGGCGCGTGACCGCGCGATCGTGTCGGCCCACAAGCGGTACAGCTGCTCGGGTGTGTCGGCGTCGGCGGACGTGAAGTCCCACTCGTCGTCCTCGCTCCACGGGGCCGAGCGCCACGGCTCGGACACCGGCTCGCCCCACAACTTCTGGGTGAACATCTGGTCCTCGGCGCGGGCGAGGTGCTTCAGCAACCGGCCAAGCGACAGCGCCGACGAGGGGAAGCGGAAGGCCAGGCCGGCCGCATCGAGCCCGCGTGCCTTCCACCAGAAGGTGGCTCGCAGACGGTCCAGCGACGCCAACAGGTGCTGCACCTCGGTGCCGGCCAGCGGTGGTTCCCAGGGGTCGGGGATGTGTGTCATCACCACAGTGTGCACCTTCGCGGCATACGTAGGATGCGGATGTGGAACACCACCGGACCACCCGCGAGCGTCGCCTGATCGGTGCGTTGGTGCTGAACGTGGCCATCGTCGTGGTGCAGGTGGTGGTGGGTCTCAGTGCGGACTCGCTCGGCCTGCTGGCCGATGCGGCGCACAACCTCACCGATGTCGCCGCGGTCGCGGTCTCGCTGCTGGCCGTGCGGTTCACGCGCCGCCGCGCGACGCAAGCCAAGTCGTTCGGGTACCACCGCGCCACCACGCTGGCCGCACAGGCCAACGCCGTGTCGATCCTTGTCGTCACCGCGCTGATCACTGTGGAAGCCATCCGTCGCCTCAGCACCGAGGCTCAGGTGCAAGGTGGCTCGGTGATCGCTGCGGCGGCCGCTGCGGCGGTGGTGAACTTCGGGGCAGCGCTCTTCCTGCACGGCGACCACGACGACCTCAACATGCGCTCGGCGTTGCTGCACATGCTGGCCGACGGCGCGGTGTCCGTCGCGGTCGTCGTCGTCGGTGTGGTGATCGCGGTGACAGGCGGATGGTTCTGGCTCGACCCAGCGGTGTCGATGGTGATCGCGTTGGTGATCGGGGTGCAGGCGGTGCGGTTGTTGCGCGCCGCTGCCGACGTGCTGTTGGAGAGTGCGCCACACGGGCTGGACATGGACGCACTGATCGCTGCGGTCGAAGGTGTGGATGGGGTGGACTCGGTGCACGACGTGCACGTGTGGACGCTGTCCACCGAGGTGCGGGCGATGTCGGCGCACCTGGTGGTGGAAGGCAGCCCCAGCCTGCAACAGGCGCAGTCGGTGGGTGCATCCGTCAAGTCGTTGGTCGGTGCGGACTTCGGCATCGCTCACGCAACGCTCGAGCTGGAGTGCGACCACTGTGGTGCAGAGGCGTTCGGATGCCTCGACCACTGACGGCCGACGGCTGCTGTCGACACACGACACGGATACGGTGCACTCGTGACCGGGTCGAACAGTGAACGGGTGAGCGGACGTCGTGCACCGACTTGGCTGACCCGCAACCTGTTGTTGCTGACCGCGGTGTCGCTGACGCAGGACATGGCCAGCGAGCTGCTGTACCCGCTGCTGCCGATCGTGCTGACCGGCGTGCTCGCGGCGCCGCCCGTGGTGCTGGGTGTCACCGAGGCGCTGGCGGATGCGACCGCCGGCGTGACGAAGTGGTTCTCCGGGCGCTGGAGCGATCGCCGTGGCCGCAAGCCGTTCATCGGCGCGGGCTACGGCATCGCCGCCGCGGGCAAGGCGGTGGTGGCCGCGGCAACGGTGTGGCCGGTGGTGCTGGTCGGCCGCGTGCTGGACCGGTTCGGCAAGGGTGTGCGCTCTGCTCCTCGCGATGCGCTGATCGCCGAGTCCGTGCCGCCCGAAGCGTTGGGCCGCGCGTTCGGGTTCCACCGCAGCGGTGACAGCTTGGGTGCGGTGATCGGGCCGTTGCTCGGCCTGTGGGCACTGGCGGCGATGGACAACGACGTGCGCGCCGCGCTGTGGTGGGCGGTCGTGCCCGCCACCGTGTCGGCCTTGTTGGTGGCGTTCGTGCGTGAGCCGGCTCGGGCGCAGCAGCCGTCAACGGTTGCTGCCCGCCCGGCCGACGACGGCCAGCCGTTACCGCGCCGCTTCCGAGTGGTCACCGCGGTGCTGGTGGCGATCGCAGTCGTGAACTTCTCCGACGCACTGCTGCTGTTGCGTGTGCTGCAGCTGGGCTTCAGCACCACCCAGGTGGTGCTCGCCTACGTGTTGTTCAACGCGGTCTACACGTTGCTGTCGTACCCCGCGGGTGTGCTGACGGATCGCTGGCCGCGCCCGGTCGTGTACGCCATCGGCCTGGTCGCGTTCGCTGTCGGCTACCTGGGCCTCGGCCTCACGCATGGTGGTGCGCCCACGTACGTGCTGGTCGCGGTGTACGGCCTGTTCCCCGCGTTCACGGATGGCGTGGGCAAGGCGTGGGTCGCGTCGCTGGTGCCGCGCCATCAACTCGGCCGCGCACAGGGCACGTTCCAGGCGTTGAACAGCGCAGCCGTGCTGGTGGCGGGCGTGTGGGCCGGCCTGACCTGGCGGCTGGGGTCCGGCGACGGCGTCGTTCCGTTGGTGATCGCCGGCTCGGTGGCCGCGGTCGCGGCGGTGGGCTTGATCGCGTCGTCGCTAGTTCAGCGCACGGGGTAGGTGCGGCGCAACCGCTGCGCGACGTACACCAGGCCCACCAGCACGGGCACCTCGATCAGTGGCCCCACCACACCGGCCAACGCTTGACCGCTGGCGACACCGAAGACGGCGATGCACACCGCGATCGCGAGCTCGAAGTTGTTGCCCGCGGCCGTGAACGACAGCGAGACGTTGCGGTCGTACGGCAGGTGCAAACGGCGACCCAGCCAGAACGTGCCGAACCACATCACCCCGAAGTACGCCAGCAGCGGCACAGCGATGCGGGCGACGTCGAGCGGCTGGTCGGTGATGCGTTCGCCCTGCAGCGCGAACAACACCACGACGGTGAACAGCAGCCCGTACAGCGCGAACGGCCCGAGGCGCGGCAGGAAGCGGTGCTCGTACCACTCGCGACCGCGGGCGCGCTCGCCCAGCGTGCGGGTGAGGTAACCCAACACCAGCGGCACGCCCAAGAAGATCAGCACCGATCGCGCGATCTGCCACACGGTGACGTCGATGCCGTCGCGATCCAGGCCCAGCCAGCCAGGCAGCGCGTCGAGGTAGAACCACCCCAACAGCGAGTAGGCGACGATCTGGAACAGCGAGTTCACCGCCACCAGCACGGCCGCCAGTTCGCGGTTGCCGTCGGCGAGGTCGTTCCACACCAGCACCATCGCGATGCAGCGCGCCAGGCCGACGATGATCAGACCGGTGCGGTACTGGGGCAGGTCGGGGAGTGTCAGCCAGGCGAGCGCGAACATCAGCGCCGGGCCGACCAGCCAGTTGAGGACGAGCGATGCGGTCAGTGTGCGCCGGTCGCCCACGACCTCGCCCACCGAGCCGTAGCGCACCTTGGCCAGCACCGGGTACATCATCAGCAGCAGGCCCAGCGCGATCGGCAGCGACACCGTGTCGACCTTCACCTTGTCGAGGTGTTCGTCGAGGTTCGGCAGCAGACGACCGAGCAGCAGACCGGCCACCATCGCGACGCCGATCCACAGCGGCAGCAGGCGGTCCAGGGTGGACAGGCGGTGCGGCGCGGGTTCGATGCCCAGCGAGTGCAGCAGTTGCACCACGCGTTCGCGGATGTCGTCGCGGATGGGGCGGATGGCCTCGATGCCCTGGCCCGCCGGGTCGTCGAGTTTCCAGTCCTCGTAGCGGGTGCCGGGGTAGTAGGGGCAGGTGTCGCCACAGCCCATGGTGACCACCACGTCGCTGGCCTGCACCGCGGCGTCTTCCAGCCGCTTCGGGTGGGCGCCGTTGGCGTGGAGGTCGATGCCGATCTCCGCCATCGCTTCGACGACGACCGGGTTGATGGTGTCGGCCGGCGCGGTGCCTGCCGAACGAACCACCACCCGGTCGCCACCGAGCGCATGAAGGAAGGCCGCAGCCATTTGCGAACGGCCCGCGTTGTGCACGCAGACGAACAACACCTCGGGCCGTTCGGCGGTCATCAGCAGCAGGCCTTGGCGGTGAGGCTGACGGTCTCGGTGGCGGCGGGCGTGCAGCACGCGGCTTCGGCGGCCGGGGCCGGGGTGCAACAGGCGGACTCGCCGGCGGCTGCCACCTTCGTCATCGACGGCGCATCGGCGAGGACGGTGTAGACCTCCCACGGCTCGGCGTCGGGGCCGTGCACCCACACCTTGTCCTGCACCGCGTAGCAGCAGGAGGTGTTGGTCTCGACCGTGGTGGCCAGGCCCTCGCCCTGCAAGCGGGTGATGGCCGCGCCGACTTCGTCCTGCGACATCACTTCCACGCCGAGGTGGTTCAGCGTGCCGGGGGTGCCGGAGCCGGCGATGAGCACCAGCTTCAGCGGGGGCTCGGCGATGGCGAAGTTGGCGTAGCCGTCGCGGATCTTGGCCGGCTGTGCGTTGAACAGCTTGCTGTAGAACTCGATGGCGGCGTCGAGGTCGCCGACGTTGATGGCCAGTTGTACTCGTGACATGGTTGCTCCTCGTGGGATAGATTGACAGTCGTCGATAGGTGCAGTGTAACGATAGATCGATGATTGTCAATATATGACGATCGACATTTTCTGGAGGCTCTTCTCGTGGCGACCAAGACCCAGCAAGCTCAAGTCGTGTGCTGCACCCCTGTGGGCAATGTCGCCTTCGACGAGTCCGACGCAGCACAGTTGGCCAAGGGCTTCGCCGCGCTGTCGGACCCGGTGCGTCTGCACCTGTTGTCGCTGATCACCCATGCGGGCCCCAACGGTGCCTGTGTGTGTGACCTGGTGGCTCCGGTGGGTCGCTCGCAGCCGACGGTCAGCCATCACCTCAAGGTGTTGCGCGAGGCCGGGCTGGTGTCGTCGGAGAAGCACGGCACGTGGGCCTGGTACAAGGCCGACGCCGAGGCAATCGCCCGCCTGCAGCGCTCGCTCGGCTGACGCACTCTCACCGCGTTCGAACCTTCGTCGCGTGGTGATCTCACCATCGCGGCTCACCATCGGGAGCACCACCCCCGAACATCCGAGGAGGATGCCCCGATGGAAGAACAGAACGAAGTCACCGAACCCGTGGACGCGATGAACGCGTTCGACCCGCCGGAAGTGCCCGAGGCGGCCGATGTGTCCGAGGCGGCCGAAGCCTCGAGCTCGCGGCGACACCGCCTGCGTACCCCCCTGGCTGCCGGTTTGGCCGCCGGGCTGTTGGGCGCCGGCGTCGGTGCCGGTGCCGTCGCCGTTTTCGCCAACGATGACAGCGATCACGACCGCGGCCGCCACGAAGAGGCCTTCGACCGCTTCGGCGACCACGGCCAGCAGGACCAGATGGGCGGCGATCGCCACCAGGGTCCGCAGCAGGGTCAGCAGGGTCAGCAGGGCCAGCAACAGGGCCAGCAGGGTGGGTTCATGCCGCCCGCGCAGGGTGGCCCGTCGCAGGGCCGCAGCGGCGGGAGCTGAGCCATGAGCATGGTCCGCACACATGCGTGGGCGGCCATGGGTACCACTGCGCGTCTCGTCGTCGTCGGTGGCGACGAGACGCTGGTGGCCCTCGCCACCGACCGCATCGACACCTTGGAGCAGCGTTGGAGCCGCTTCCTGCCGACCAGCGAGATCAGCCGTCTCAACGCCGCCGCGGGCACGCCGTGCGTGGTCTCCGACGACACCGCTCTCCTGGTCGAGCAACTCGTGATCGCATGGCAACGCACGGGCGGCCGCTTCGATCCGACCGTGCTCGACACCCTGCTGGCGCTCGGTTACGACCGCGCGTGGCCGTTCGCGCACGCGGGTAGTTCAAGCGAGGCTGTGGTGTCACCCGGCTGCCACGGCATCGAGGTGGATCGTCGTTCCGGTCTCGTCTGGTTGCCCGACGGGGTGCATCTCGACCCTGGCGGGCTGGGCAAAGGCCTGGCCGCGGACCTCGTCGCGAGCGCGTTGATGATGGCCGGTGCTGACGGGGTGCTGGTGGAACTCGGCGGCGACGTCCGTGTCGTCGGTGATGCTCCCGACGGTGGTGCCTGGCGAGTCGAGATCGAGGATCCGGTCGCGCCGACCGAGACGATCGCAGTCGTACAGACGACGGACGGCGGCGTCGCCACCTCCAGCACGAGCAAGCGCCGTTGGCGGCTGGCGGCAGACCAGCACCACCGTGAGGTGCACCACGTGGTCGATCCCCGCACCGGTCGGTCGGCGCTCACCGCGGCCACCAGTGCGACCGCGCTCGCTCCTTCAGCGGCAATCGCCGAGGTCGGCGCGACGGTCGCCTTGCTCGACGGTGACCTCGCCGGTGCGCCGTGGGTGTTCGCCGCGTTGTTGGCCGACAGCGACGGCAGCACTCGGTGCCTCGGGGACGACACGTTGTTCCGCCGCTTGGACGTGGCCGCCGCTCAGGCCTGAGGCGTCACGTCCTCGGCTGCCTGACGCACCTGCCAGTCGCGGTCGTTCCGTGCGGCCTCCAGCGCGGCCTCCACCTCCGGACCGTCGAACGGGGCGAGCGCGAGCACGGCTCGGCGCCGGATGGCCGGCTTGTCGCCACATGCGGCAAGGATCGCGGTCAGCCCACGCGGATCGCCGATGGCACCGAGCGCGGCGACCGCGGCCTCACGCACCAGTGGGTCGGTGGCGTCGGTGACGAGAGCGCACAGCCGGTGCAACACGGTGTCCGAGACACGTTCGTGCTCGCCAGCGGCCCATGCTGCAACCTCCACCACTGCCGGGTCCGGGTCGTCCAGCAAGGGCAACAGGTCGACGTGCGGGTGGCGGGCGGCAAGCGTGACGGCCCGGCGACGCACACCGCTGTAGGGGTCGGTCAGCGCAGCCGCGATGTCGGCCGCCGTCAGCGTGCCGCTGCGCTGCAGCGCACCCAGTGCGAGTTGACGCACGGCGGGGTCGGGCGATGCGAGCGCGTCGCGCGCTATCACCGCGTCACCGAGGTGACCGGCGATTGCGACTTCTCGCGGCGAGGGCCCAGGCGTGGTCATCGGCGCAGCATGTCGGTGAGGCGGATCACCAACCAGGCAGCACCGAAGCCGGCGACCGTCGCCATGGCGGCACCCACCCAGATGCCCAGGCCGAACCCGGCCACGACGGACCAGAGCCGGCGGAGCCACGATGTCGGGCGCTCGAGCGGGGCATCGAGCTCGGTGACCGGCAACGCGGTCAAGTCCTCGTACCCAGGGTTGCGCGAGTGGGCCGGGTCGGCGGTGGCACGGGCTCGCGGCCGCCAACCGGCGGCCATCAGCGCGATGAGCGCCAGCAGCGACATCAGCAACGCTGCGATGGTGAGCCGAGCAGTGTCCACGCAGCGGCGATGGTACCGGAGGCACTTCCCGCCGATGGCGCGCCCTGCGTGCGGTGCTCGTCTGGCAGGCTGGGCGGGTGACTGAGACGGACCCCCTCCCGGCGCCCGAGTGGAGGCGCCCGTCGCTGCGCCACCGTTGGTGGGCCGTGCCCCTGGCGACCGTCGGCTGCCTGTTGCCGATCATCCCGATCGTGCTCAGCTTCATCCCTGCGCGTGCTCTGGTCGACAAGTCACGCTGCGCGGAGTACCAGACCGACAAGGACGGCAAGGTCGTGTTCGACGACGCCGGCAAGGCGGTGTGCAGCACGCGCGTCAACGAGGCGGTCGAGTACGCGTTGGTGCCGGCGTCGGCCGAGCCGGTGGCCCCGTTGCTGACCATCACCGGTGCCGACACGTACGACAGCTCCGGCCAGATCTACTTCGTCACGATCGTCGAGCCGGCGATCTCCGTGCTCGACTGGTGGGTCACCAAGGACGACCCGGCGGCTCGGTTGATGAGCCACCGTGACAAGTACGGCGACCGCACCCCGCAGCAGTTGGTCAGCGCCGGCCAGCAGCAGATGCGCACGGCGAAGGACGACGCGATGTACGTGGCGCTGCAGGCCGCCGGCTACCCGGTGGAACTGCAGCCGGGCGACGTCATCATCGACCAGCTGGTGTGCCTGGAAGCCAACGCCGCGGGCACGGAGTGCGTGAAGTCGGCCCCGGCCGACGAGCTGCTCGACCCGGGCGACAAGCTGGTGAAGGTCGACGGCAAGCCAGTGACCATCGTCGACGACCTCACGCCGATCCTTGCCGCCGTCGAGCCGGGCGAGAAGATTCGCATCGACTTCGTGCGTGCCGGCGAGGACATGTCGGGCGAGATCACCACCATCGCAGCGCCGGGCGAGGACCCCGTGCGCACGATCATCGGGTTCATGCCGGTGGACACCACCACGGTGAAGCTGCCCGACGGCATCGACGTGCAGATCGCCACCGGCGGCATCGGTGGCCCGTCCGCCGGCCTCGCGTTCACGCTCACCGTGCTCGACGCGCTGACCGAGGGCGACCTGATGGGCGGCCACAAAGTGGCCGTCACCGGCACGATCGATCTCGAGGGGAATGTCGGCGCGATCGGCGGTCTCAACTCCAAGGCCTCCGCCGTCAAGCAGATGGGTGTCGAGTACTTCCTGGTGCCGGTGGCGCAGGGCGAGGACGGCCTGGACGGCATTGCCCAGGCGCGCAAGGTGGTGGGCGACGACGTCGAGATCATCCCCGTGTCCACGCTGCAGGAAGCGCTCGACGCGCTGCGCCGCATCGGCGGCGACCCGGTGGTGGTGCACACCGCTCCGTGACGCCCCTGCAGGTGGCGGCATGACCACATTTGGGTGGCGCTGACACCTACGATTTGGGCCAATGGCCATTTCGTTCTCACGCCCCGACCCCTCGTCGCCGGCGGCCGTCGCAGCGGCGAACTTCACGATGGCCCGTCGCGGTTTCGACCCCGACGAGGTGCACGAGTTCCTGCGGATGGTGGCGGCCGAATTGGCGCGCCTGCAAGAACGCGAGCGCTTCCTGGAGCGCGAGCTGCGCTCCAGTCAGCACACGCTCTCCCCGCAGGCCTTGTCCGTCGACGAGGACGTCGTCACCCGCATGCTCGGTGAGGAAGCGGCGCGCATTCTCACCACCTCCCGCGAGGCAGCCGCGCAGATCAAGTCCCGCGCAGAGGAAGGTGCCGCGCGCATGTTGCGCGAGGCCACCGACGAGGCCCAGCGTGTGCGCGAGGAGGCTGACATCGAGGCTGCTCGCCGTCGGCAGGACTCGGCCTCCGATGCCGAGGCCGAGTTGCAGATGGCCAAGCAGCAAGGCCGCGAGATGGTCAACGAGGCGCGCGCCTACCGCGAACGCGTGCTCGGCGAACTGGCCCGCCGCCGCGAACTGGCGCGCCAGCAGATCGAGTCACTGGTGCACGGCCGCGACCGGCTGTTGCAGGCCTTCGAACGCGCACGTGTTGCTGCGGTCGAGGTCATGGCCGAGCTCACCCCGCTCACCGAGCCGTACGAGCCCGTCAACCTCGCTCTCACCACTGGGCCGGTTCCGGTCATCGGTCCAGACACGCCGCCGCCTGCGGATGTCGCGGTGATCGCCGAAGTCGTGCAGGTGATCGACGAGGTCACCGAACTGGCCACGAAGATCGACGTCGCCGACGAGCCGCAGACTGCGGCGGAGGTCGTGGACATCGCCGAGGTCGTCGAGGCGGAACCTGCTGTCGAGCGCCCGCGCCGCCGGCGCGACACCGTCGTTTTGTTGCCCGACACTCGCGCCGACGATGCCGACGACGCGGCTGCGGACGACACCCCCGACCGCGGGCGCATCGCCCCCGTGGTGTCGCTGTTCGCCGCCGAGGTCGCGGTGCCCGGTCGCCCGCAACCGCCTGCCCCGCCGCAGGCACCGTATGTCGGCAGCGACCATCCGGCCGTCGTGGCAGCGGAGGAAGCGGCGGAAGCTGCACCGGTCGAGCCCGCTGCGGTCGAGGCGCCCGCTCAGGTCGAGCCCGCCGCCGAGGATGTGCGCGTGCGCAGCTCGGTGGATGATCTGTTCGCCCGCCTGCGCGCCGCGCGCGCCGGCGACGTCGCCGAGCGCGTGCTGGCCGACACCGATGCAGTGGTGGAGCAGACCCAGCCGGCCGAGGTCATCGCCCAAGAATCGGCGGACGAACCGGCGGACGACACGCCGTTCGCGCGTCGCGACGCGGAACTGGTGCCGCTGATCGTCACTGCCGCGCGCAAGCTGAAGCGGGTGCTCGCGGACGAGCAGAACGACGTGCTGCTGGTCCTGCGCGCGAAGCAGCCGGTCACCACCCTGACAGCACTGCTGCCCGACGCTGCCGATCACGCCCAGCGCTACGCGCAGGCGGTGCGCGACGAGCTCGTCCATGCCGCGCTCGCCGGGGCCGCCAGCCTGGACGACGGTGCAGCACTGGATCACCAGCGGGCCATCGACGCTCACGATGCCTTGCGGCCGGCAATCGAGATGCTCACCGAGTCGATGGTGGCTCCCTTGCGCGACCGGCTCGATCGCGCGGTCTCTGCCGCTGCGGGCGACAACACGGCGCTGATCGACGCGGTCCGAGCTGTCTACCGCGAGTGGAAGACGCACCGCATCGACGAGCACCTCGACGACGTGGTGCGCATGGCATTCGGGCGTGGCGCCTATGTCGTGCTGGCTCCCGGCACGCGGATCTGCTGGACGGTCGACCCCAATGGGCCGGACTGCGCCGACGCGGAGGACAACACCCTCGGCGGTGTGGTGCGGGCGGGCGAGCCGTTCCCCACGGATCACGTGTGTGCGCCGGCGCACGAGGGGTGCCGCTGCATGGTGCAGCTGGCACCGCAGTAGCCTTCGCCGCGTGCGGAATCCTTCTGACCTTCCCCGCAAGCCGGTTTCCCGTGGTTCCCGCGGTCTCAGCGATCGGGCGCGCACGTTGCTCATCGCCGTGGCGGTGGTGCTGGTCGTGGGCATCATTGCCGCACGGTTCGTGGCCGGCTTCTTCGTCGACTACCTGTGGTTCGACTCGGTGGGCCGCTCCGACGTGTTCTGGGG